>DVGA01000022.1 GCA_018712985.1 Candidatus Scatomorpha intestinavium | reverse complement strand
GAGCTCAGCGCCGGGGAGACCAACGAGGACGGCACCGTCACCGGGGGCACGATAACCTCCGAGGTGAACGGAATCGTAAAGACCATAAACGTCACCGCCGGCGGCAACACCGACCCCGCGACCGCCATAATGACCATCGAGGTGCCCGACCGCGGCTACACCGTGTCCATAACCGTCACCTCCGACCAGGCCAGCAAGGTCACCGTGGGCGACAGCGCCACCATACAGACCGGCTACTGGGGCGGGAGCGACCTGCAGGGCAGGCTGATAGGCATACGCAACGACCCGACGAACCCGCAGACCAGCCGCCTGCTCGTCTTCGAGGTCACCGGCGACAGCATCGAAAGCGGGACGCAGGTTTCAGTCTCCATCGGCCAGCGCAGCCAGAACTACGACCTGATCGTTCCGAACAGCGCCGTCCGCTCGGACGCCAACGGCAGCTTCGTGCTGATGATGACCTCCAAGTCCAGCCCGCTCGGCACCCGCTATCAGGCGACGCGCGTGGACGTGCAGGTCGTCGCCAGCGACGATGTGAACAGCGCGGTTACCGGCGCGATAGTGGCCTACGACTATGTGATAACCAACTCCACCGCCCCGATAGAGGACGGGATGTACGTCCGCCTCGCGGACAACGCCTGAGCCATGGCCGGCAGGAGAAAAAAGCGCGGTTTGCGCTCCCTTAAAAGGGGCCAGATAATATTCCTCGCCGTGCTCGTGCTGCTCACGGCGGCGACCGGCGCGCTCATATGGGCCTATCACTCCACGGCGAACGCCATGCTCTCGCAGCAGGAGGCGGCGCGCTTCCGCGGCGCGAGCGAGCTGCGCTTTTCGCAGGTCTCCGCCTTCTTCCCGGTGGACGGAGGCACGAGCCAGCAGGCGATATACACCTTCCGCAACGGCATAGATGCGCCGCTGAGCGAGATAGGCGTGGAAGCGCCGCAGGGCGGCAGCCTTTGGAAGGACGCCTACAGCGCCACGGGCCAGATATCCATCCAGGGCCCAAAGGGCAACGCGACGGCGCAGACGATAGCCGTCGGCGGCGACTGGTTCGCCTTCCACCCGCTGACGCTCCGCTCCGGGACGTATATTTACGAGAGCGATCTGATGCACGACCGCGTCGTGCTCGACGAGACGCTGGCCTGGCAGCTCTTCGGCGGCTTCGACCTCGCCGGGCAGGAGGTGCGGATAGGCGGGCAGCGCTTCATAATTGCCGGAGTGGTGGCGCGCGAGGAGGATTCGGCCTCGCAGCGCTCCTACCCGGGGGGCGCAGGGCTCTTCATGCACTACGACACGTTTGCGTCCCTCACCGCGACGTCGGGCGGCGGGGAGGAGCAGCCGAGCGCTGTGCCTTCGGCGGAGATAAGCTGCTACGAGCTCGTGTGCGCCGAGCCGCTCACCGGATATACGAGCTCTATTGTTACCGAGGCGTTTTCCACGGCGACCGTGGTCCAGAACACGGGTCGCTTCTCCGTGGGACGCATCTTTGACGTGCTCTCCAACTTCGGCGAGCGGAGCATGCTGCGCGAGGCGATAATCTATCCCTACTGGGAGAACGCCGCACGCTATACCGAGGACGTGCTCAGCGTGCTGCTCGTGGCCATATTCCTCACCGGGCTGTTCCCGGCGGCGTGCGCCGCGTGGTTCGTGATTTTCAATCTGCGCCGCGTGTGGCTGCATGTGAGGGACGACTGGTTCCCCGGCTTCAAGGACCGCACGGAGGACAAGATAACCGCCCGCGGCCGCAGGCGGCTGGAGGAAAAGCAGCGCCGGCGCGAGCGCCGCGGGGCGCACGAAAAAGTAAAGACGAAATAAAAGAGGAAGGGCTTTCAGGCCCTTCCTCTTTTCAATTCGCATCCGCGGCGGCGCAGCATGCTCACCAGCGGTTGTCCACACGCTCGGCAAAGCCGGGAAAATCGCGCACGCGCAGCTTCATGCCGTCGTCAAGCACCGCGGTGCCGGTGAACAGGCCGAAGACCTGGTGCTGGTCGCTCTTGAGCAGCTTCACGTCGGTGCAGGAGGCGCGGTCCATCACCGGGACGAAATCCATCTCGAAGCGGCTGTCGTCGCTCGTGAAGGTCCAGGGGGACATGTAGTCCTCGCCGCCGAAGCGGCGCGGGATGTTGAAGGTGACGCGGCTCAGCTTGTGCAGCCTTCCGGCGTAGAACAGGCAGTTTTCCGTGGCGGCCGAGGTGTCCCCAAAGCCGTAGCCGATGTTCCAGCCGAAGCGCACGCCGTCCAGCTTGCCGCTGGCGCTGCCCCAGTACCAGGTGTTTTTATACGGCCACACGCCGCGGCCCCAGTCCAGCACGGCGAAGGCCGTGTCCGGCTCGAAAATATACTCCCGGCGTCGGGCGAAAACGCGGCCCGAGGCCCGCATGCAGTTGATTTTCTGGTTGTAGTAGAAGTGCGCGCGCTTTTTAAAGGGCGTGCACATGACTATGCTCTCCTGCGGCTCGTCGGTGAGCATGATGCGCCCGTCTATGGGCCCGCTGCCGGCGAAATCCTCCATCCGGAAGGTCAGCAGCCGGCCCTCCGGCGTGTGGAAAAAGGAGATGGAGTAGCCCCGGCCGGAGACGCTGATGTCCCCGCGCGCCGAGCTCTCCGGCAGGCGGCGGCGCCCCATGGGCAGCGCGCACATGGGCGAGACGGTCTGCTGGTAGCCGCTCTCGAAATCGAGGAAGGAGATGGAGTCTAGCCCCATATAGCCGTTGTCGGCTATCGTCAGGGCCACGGCGAAGCGCCCGTTGTTGACAAGGTAGTAGTCCCACTCCTTTATGCGGTGTGCGGGGGCCTTTATGTCCGCGCGGCTGTAGAGCGCGAGCGCGCGGCGGGCGAAGCCGGGCTCCGCGATGTTCCCGTTCGCGTCCAGCAGACGGCGCTCGACGGTGATCTCATGCTGCCTCATGCCTCACGCTCCTTTTTTACGAGGCGGATGTCCCGCCCGTAAAAGGGCAGGCAGTTGAACTCCCCCTCCAGCCGGGAGGCGATCTGCGCGCCGTACCTCCGGCGGAGGTCCTCAAAGTCGAGATTCGTGCTTATGATCGTGGAGCGGCGCCCCGCGAGGCGCGTGTTTATGAGCTGATAGAGCGCGGCGGTGGAAAAGCTGGTGGTCATCTCCGTGCCGAGGTCGTCGAGTATCATAAGGTCGCACTCGAGGTAGTTTTTGACCCTTTCAGCGGCGGCGTCCGCCCCGGCGGAGTCGCGCGAGAACTTCTGCCGCTCAAATTCGCCGAGGGCGGCGGCCGTGCCGTCGTAGGCCACGGAGTAGCCCGCCTCGGAGACCATCCGGGCTATGCAGGCGGACATAAAGGTCTTTCCAAGGCCCGTGCCGCCCATGAAGAGCAGGCTTTCCGCCCCCGGGGCGAAGCCGCGGGCCCAGTTGTAGCAGGTGTTTTTCACCGCGAGCATGTACTCCCGCGGGCTGAAGCCCAGAGCGCTGTCGGTTTCGGCGCTGTACACCGAAGGGTCGAAGGAGGCGAAGCTCTCGTTCCCCGTGCGGAGCAGCGTGCCGAGCTCGGCGGTGAGCTCGCGGTTATAGAGCTTTTTCAGGCAGGAGCAGACGCCGCCGCTGAGGACGCCCGTGTCATGGCAGAGCGGGCAGGAATATATCTCGTCGGTGTAGTCTGCCGGGAGGCCGAGGGTGGCCAGGCGCTCCGCGCGCTCCGCCTGGAGCGCAAGGTTTTCGCGCTCCAGCTCCGCGATGCGGCCGGATATGTCCTCCCCGTGCTTTATGGCGAGGCCCATCAGCTCGAGCATCTGCCCGCGCAGCGCCCTGTCTATCTCCCGGACGCGCGGCGAGCGGGAATATACCTCGTTCAGCCTGCGCTGCTGCTCGGACGAGTTGGCCTCGCGCTGCGCCGCGAGCTTTTCTCGCGCGCGGGCGAGGAGTACGCCGTTGTATGCCAAGTCAGTTCACCTGCCCCCCGGAGTTCTTTACGCGCTCATAGAGCTTTTTTACCCGCTCGAGCTCGCCGCTCTGCCCGCTGTCGCGCGCGGAGGCCCGGCCGCGGACCTGGGAGGGGCGGCGGGAGTCCCCGCGTTCTATCTCCTCGGGGGTGTGCAGGCCCTTTGAGTGCCAGCTCAGCAGTATCTTGTTCATGTATTGCCACTTCAGCTGCCCGGTGTTGGCTATGGTGCGGTCGAGCGCAAGCTCCACGGCCTCCGCCCCGAAGCCCATGTCCAGCCAGCTTTCAACGTATTTCCGTTCGCTTACGGTATAGTCCCTGTCCCTTATCCCGAAGACGCTGCGGAGCTCCATCGCCGCGCTGTGGCGGTGCTCCTGCGCGCGGATGTACTCCTCCGCCTGCTCGAGGGTCATTATCTCCAGCTCGCCCCAGCGCCGGGCCTCGCGCTCTATCTGCTTCATGTTCGGGACGCGGCCGGGGCCGTAGCGCCGGCGGGCCTCGTCCAGGCAGTAGTGCAGCAGCACGAGCATCACGTCCGTGGGAAGGCCGACGAAGTCGTATACGCCGAAGAGGGTCTTGGTCTCCTGCGTGGAGAGCGTGTGGCCGAGCAGCCGCTCGGCCTCGGCCAGGATGCAGCGGAAGTCGGCGTCCTCCCTCGAGCGGCGCACGATGTCCTCGGCAGTGTATTCGGGTAGCTCGCCGCTCCCATCGGGCACCGTCCCGCCGGAGACAAGGCCGAGCGAGCGCAGCCTGGCGGCGGCGGCGCGCAGCCTTTCGGCCGTCCAGCCGAGGGCGCGGCAGAGCTCGGCCTCCGGCCCGGCGCCGCGGCGCAGGAGGTATATGTACAGCAGCGCGCCGTCCCCGTCGCCGGAGGAGATGAGCCTGTCCGCGTCCTCGGCGCGCATGGAGCAGACTGCGGCGCTTAAATTGTTGTCTCTTTCCTGCATCTTGAAGGCCTCATTTGTTCTCTAAAGCCCCGCCGCTGTATGCGGGGAGCGGGTACAGCACAGTATATCATTTTTTTTGACTTGTAGCAAGGCCCTTCGGTGTGCTATACTGTAGGGTGCATAACTATAGATAACCGATAGGCGGGAGGAAGAATGCCTGAGCTGCTTGCACCCGCGCCGTCGGCCGAGGCAGTTGTAGCGGCCGTGCAGGCGGGGGCGGACGCAATTTATATAAGGTTTACCGGCACCGGGGCCCGGGGCTTTACGGAGGCCGGGCTGCGGAACGCTGTACGCTACTGCCGGGTGAGGGGATGCCGCGTCTATGCCGAGCTGGATACGCTGATATCCGACCGGGAGGCGGGCGCCGCGGCCGAGCTGGCCCGGCGCGTGTGCTCCATGGGGGCGGACGCGCTGATCGCGCAGGACCTCGGCTTCATAGCCATAGCGCGCGAGGCCGCGCCGGAGATGCCAATATTCGCCGGGGAGAGGCTCGGCGTGCACAACGCCGCCGGGCTGGAGGCGATGCGCCAGCTGGGCGTTTCGCGCGTGTTTTTGCCGCGCGAATTCACGCTGAAGGAGATCGCCGCGCTCTCCGCAAGGCCGCAGATGGAGATAGCCGTCAACCTGCTCGACGGGCTTTGCCCCGCCAGGGCGGGGCAGTGCGCGCTCTCCGCCCTGAAGGGCGGGGGCAGCGCGAACCGCGGGGACTGCGGCGGCGCCTGCCGGGAGCAGTACAGCCTCGGCGGGAGGATGGACGACCATCCGCTCAGCCTCGCGGACATGAACTGCATAGGATACCTGCCGAAGCTCACTTCGCTCGGCGTGGAGTGCGTATATGTGGGCAGGGGCATAGAGCGCCCGGAGCAAATAGCCCGCGCGGTGGACGTGCTGCGGCGCAGCATATCCGAAAACCGCGCCCCGACGGAGGCGGAGCTCGCGCGCGTCAGGGACGTGTTCGGCGGGCGGAACTTCACTGACGGATATATGTCCGGCGCGGAGCTGGGAGCCATGCTCGGCAGCAGGGACGGCTCGGAGCGCGCGGCGGAGCGGGCGATGGCCCCCGTGCGGCGCGGATATGCAAATTCCGAAGTGCGCCGGGTGCACATAGAGTTTTACGCCATCATCCAGCGCGGGAAGGCGGTGCGCCTGGCCGTGCAGGATTCGGAGGGGCACCGCGCGCTCTGGAACGGGCCGGCGCCGCTGCCCGCCCCACAGCGGCAGGTCACAGAGTCGGAGGTGGACGCCTTTTTGCGCAAGACGGGGCGGACTCCGTATATCTGCGACCGCGTCCACGCGCTTGTGGACCCGGGCCTCGCCCTGCCGCAGGGCATGATGGCCGAGGCGAAGAGGGCGCTTATCCGCTCGCTGACGGAAAAGCGCGGCGCAGCGCCGGAGAGGAAGACCGCCCGCGTCTCGCCCCCGGCGGAGGGGGCGCGGCGCAGCGGGAGCTGCGCGCTGATTTTTGAAACCCTGCTGCCCGAGCAGCTCACGCCGGAGCTCGCCGCGCTGCGGCCGGATTATCTATACGTCCCGGCGGACATCATAGCTTCGGAGAGCGCGAGGCTGGAGCCCTTCATAAGGGAGGGGGTGCCGGTGGCGGCGGTGCTGCCGCGGGTAATACACGACAGGGAGCTGACGCAGACGGCCTCGCTGCTCAGGAGCGTCCGCGCCCTAGGCGTGACGGAGGCGGTGTGTGCCAACCTCGGGCATGTGGCCCTCGCCAGGCTGGCGGGGATGGACGCCCGGGGCGACTACGGGCTGAATATCTTCAACTCCTACGCGCTTGAGCTCGCCAGGACGGCCTCGCTGCGCTCGGCGACGGCGTCATTTGAGCTCAGCCTTGAGCAGATAGCGGCGCTGACGATGCCGCTCGACGTGGAGGTCATCGCCTACGGGCGGCTGCCGGTGATGCTGACGGAGAAGTGCCTGATAAAGCAGAGTTCCGGCAGGTGCACCTGCTCCACGCCGGGGCGCCTCTCGGACGAGCAGGGCGGCGTTATGGCCGTGCTGCGCGAGGGAGGCTGCCGCAATGCGGTTTACTCAGCGCACAAGGTGTTCCTGGCCGACAGGGCCGGGGAGCTCGGCCGCGCCGGGGTGTGGGGGATGAGGCTCCTCTTCACCAACGAGAGCGCGCGCGAGTGCGTCGAGGTGGCAAAGAGCTTCCTCGGCGAGAGCCGCTACCGCCCGAACGGGGCGACTCGCGGGCTCTATATGAAAGGTGTGTGACCAGATGTCTGTAGTATTGGCCTCCGGCTCGCCGCGCAGGCGCGAGCTGCTGGAGATGCTGCGCGTACCGGGGCTGGAGATCGTCCCCTCGCACGGCGCGGAGTGCCCGCCGGAGGGCGCCACCCCCGAGGAGACCGTAAAGGCCCTTGCAAGGGCCAAGGCGGCGGAGGTGGCGGAACATCGCGCCGCGGAGGACGTCATAATCGGAGCGGATACCCTCGTCGTGCTGGACGGGGAGATGCTCGGCAAGCCGCGCTCGGAGGAGATGGCGCGCGAGATGCTCCGCGCCCTCTCCGGCCGCTCTCACGAGGTTTGGACGGGCGTGTGCCTCATCCGCCCGGGCGAGGAGCTCGCGGAGGCGGAGCGCACCGTGGTGAGCTTCCGCGCGCTTGAGGACCGGGAGATAGACGCCTATATCGCCACGGGCGAGCCGATGGACAAGGCCGGGGCCTACGGGGCCCAGGGCCTCGGCGCGCTGTTCGTCGAGGGCATAGAAGGCGACTTTTTCAACGTAATGGGCCTGCCGCTGTGCCGGCTCGGGCTCATGCTTAAAAAAATGGGCGTGGAGCTGCTGTGAAGAGCTTTCTGAAGAAAAACGGCATAAAGATGATCGCGTTCCTGCTGGCCGCGGCGCTGGTCGTGCTCGCGGCCGTCTGGCTCGCCGGGGGCGGTACAGAGGCCATAGCCGGCGCGCTTGCCGCCGTCCGCCAGCCGCTCGTCTCGGTGACGGAGAGCGTTTCTTCCTGGCTGGAGGGGCTCTATGTCCGGCTCTACGACTACGACAGGCTGCAGGCGGAGAACGACGCGCTGCGAACCCAGATCGCGGACGCGCAGGAGATCGCCCGCGCGGGGAGGGACGCCGTGGAGGAGAACACGCGCCTTTCCGCACTGCGCGTGTTTGCCGAGGAGCACCCGGACTACGTCTTTGAGGCGGCGCGGATCGTCTCCTGGGGCACGGAGACCTGGGCAGACAGCTTCACCATAGCCAAGGGCACGGCGGACGGCCTCGAGGACGGGGACTGCGTGATAACCGAGGACGGGCTGCTCGTCGGCCAGGTGGCGGAGGTGGGCGAAAACTGGGCCACCGTGGCCACGCTCGTCGACGTGGACACGAGCGTTGGCGCGCTCGTGGGCGAGGACGGGGCCGAGGCCATGCTACTCGGCGACTACGCACTCATGCCGCTCGGACAGGCGAGGCTCGCCTATCCGACGGAGGGCGCGCAGCTCTTCATAGAGGAGTCCGTATACACCTCAGGCAGCGGCGGGCTCATCCCGCGAGGCATCGTGATAGGCACGATAAGCTCCATACAGGCCGAGGCCGGCGGACAGACGGAATACGGCATAGTAACCCCGGCCGTGGACCTTGGCAGCCTTGTCCAGGTGTTCATTATCAAGGATTTCGACCACGAGAACTGAGCTCGGAGGGCCCTGAGTGAAGGAATATCTCAAGAAAAACGGAATAAGGCTCGCGGTGGTGCTCGCGCTGCTCGTCATCGCCATATCCGTGGCCGCCGGCACCTCCTCCGGCCGGGCGGGCTTCCTGACCAACGCCGTGGGAGCGGTCCGCGAGCCGGTGAGGAAGGCCGCGGCCTCGCTCTCGGACTGGCTTACGGGCTTCGCCGGGTATTTCGGCGAGTACGACGCGCTGCTGGAGGAAAACAGCGCGCTGCGCGCCGAGCTGGCCCAGGTGCAGGAGGAGGCGCAGGCCTACTCCGACCAGGTGTCTGAGAACGAGCGCCTGCGCCAGGCCCTCGGGCTGCCGCAGCGCGGCTCGGACTACACGCTCGAGTCGGCGAAGATCGTCACCTGGAACGCCTCGAACTGGGAGAGCAGCTTCACGATAAGCAAGGGCTCGAGCAGCGGCATAGAGTACGGCGACTGCGTTATAACGGAGTACGGCTCCGTGGTCGGTACGGTGACGGAGCTCGGCAGCAGCTGGGCCACGGTGACGACCGTGATCGACGCGCACAGCGGCCTCGGCGCGCTCGTGGGGGTGAACCGCTACGCCGCCGCGCTGGAGGGCGACTTCGTGCTCATGCGCCGCGGGGAGGTCTACCTCTCCGGCTTCGCCTCGGGCGCGGCGATAGAGCCGGGCGACGAGGTGCTCACCTCCGGCTCCGGCGGAAACGTGCCGCAGGGCGCGAACATAGGCACCGTCAGCTCCGTCAGCGAGAACGGCGACGGCAGCCGCAGCGTCGTCGTCACCCCGGCGACGGACTTTGACAGCCTTGTCCAGGTGTTCATTATCAAGGAATTCAGCGTGGCCGAGTAGCCTCGCGGGGGGATAGACATGCTCTGGGACCTTGTAAACGTCCAAAAGCTAAAGCGCGCTCTGCTCTACGCGCTGTATATGGTGATAGTGCTGCTCTTGCAGGACGCGCTGTTCTCGCGCATCTCCATCTTCGGGGTGCGCGCCATGTTCGTCCCCGCCGCCGCCGTGGCCGTCGGCATGTTCGAGGGCGGCGTATGGGGCGCGGTTTTTTCCCTCGTCCTCGGCTTCCTCACGGATATAAGCTATGACAACACGGCGCTGTTCGTGGCGCTGTTCCCCTGCATCGGCTTCGCGGCGGGCGCGCTCTCGCGCTACCTCGTGAACCGGCGCTTTTTCGCCTATATGTGCCTTGCGCTCTTCGCGCTGGCGCTCACGGCGGTTTTCCAGTTCCTCGGCCTTGCGCTCGAGGGGCACAGCCTGCCCGCTATGGCGTGGGTGGGGCTGTGGCAGGTCGTGTTTTCACTGCCTGCCGCGGCGGTGCTGTATTTCCCATGCAAGGCCATCGCCTCCCCGCACAAGAAAGGATAGCCAATGAAAATCGTAAAGACACCCAGACTCGTGGCCTTCGGCCTTGTCGTTGTCACGCTCGTGGCGCTCTGCGTAGGCACGCTCTACAAGCTGCAGATAATCGATGGCGCCGCCTATTATGAGGAGAGCCTGAACAAAGATGTTGAGGACAGGACCGTGACCGCCGCGCGCGGGAACATCCTCGACCGCTACGGCCGCGCCATGGTGACGAACCGCGAGTGCTACAACCTGAAGATAAACACAACCAAGCTCTTCGCGGACGACGTGGAGGACCCGAACGCCGTCATACTCGAGATGGTGCGCATGGTGGAGGAGGCCGGCTATGAGTACATAGACGACCTGCCCATCACCAAGGAGCCGCCGTATGAGTACACGGATAACATGAGCTATCTGCAGAGCGTCATGCTCGAGGCGTATTTTGAGCGCCAGGGGCTCGACGAGGACACCACGGCCGTGGAGCTCATGAGCTATTTCCGCACGCGCTACGACATACCGAACACCGCGACCAGCGAGGAGATGCGCGCCATCTCCAGCATCAGGTATGCGCTGAACGTGCGCTATGCCATCAATACGGACCCCTACGTGTTCGTGGAGGACGCCTCTATCGACCTCATCAGCGACCTGATGGGCGCGGTGGGCAATATTATTTACGTGGAGACCTCCTTTATCCGCGAGTACAACACGCAGTACGCCGCCCACATCCTCGGCTATGTCCGCGCGATGGACTCCGAGCAGGCGGCGGAGTACATGAGCGGGACGGACAGCGGCTACGACCTGAACGACAAGGTGGGGCAGAGCGGCGTCGAGCTCGCCTTTGAGGACTGGCTGCACGGCGTGAACGGGACGGCGAGCGTTACCTCCACGGCGGACGGCACGATCACCAGCACGGTGTACACCGAGGAGCCGGAGCCGGGGAACCACGTATACCTGACCATCGACGTCCAGCTCCAGGAGGCCGTCGAGAGGGCGCTGGAGTTCGGCATATACGAGCTGCAGCTCGACCGCGACGACGACAACAGGGAGCGCGTGGCCAACGGCGAGGAGCCGGAGGAGGACGTCGGCGGCGGGGCCATAGTCGTCGTGGACGTGGACACGGGCGAGCCGCTGGCCATCGCCAGCTATCCCACCTACAGCCTCGTCACGCTCGAGGACGATTACGAGGAGCTCTCCACCGACGAGGAGAACACGCCGCTCTTCAACCGCGCGCTGCAGGGCACCTATGCCCCGGGCTCCACCTTCAAGCCCCTGATGGCGCTTGCCGGGCTGACCGAGGGCTTTGTGAATACGGAGACGCAGATAGTCTGCAACGGCATATTCGACAAGTACGCGGACCAGGCCTACGCGCCGCACTGCTGGATTTACGACAACACGGACGGGCAGATAGTCCACGGCGCGGAGAACGTGGTGGAGGCCATAAAGGACTCCTGCAACATCTATTTCTACACGCTCGCCGACAACATGGGCATAACCATCATGGGAGAGTACGCCGAGGCCTTCGGCCTCGGCGAGAACACGGGCATAGAGCTGGACGAGGAGACCGGCAACATGGCCAGCCCGGAGACGCACAACGACGTGGACGGCGCCGGCTTCACCTACGGCGACACCGTCCAGGCCGGCATAGGCCAGTCCGACAGCCTGTTCACCCCGCTGCAGATCGCCGAGTACTGCGCCGCGCTCGCCAACGGCGGCACGCGCCACTCCGCCAGCATACTCAAGAGCGTGCGCAGCTACGACTACTCCACTAACCTCTACGAGCGGGAGAGCGAGGTCCTCTCCGTCGTCGAGAGCGAGGACTACAACTATGCCGCCGTGCAGCGCGGTATGTACCAGCTCGCCCACGACCCCAACAGCTCGAGCCTGGACGTCTATTACGCCTTCAACAACTACTCCTACGGCGGGCAGAGCATAGGCGTCGCGGTGAAGACCGGCACCTCGCAGCTCGGCGAGAACCGCGTGAACAACGCCCTTTTCATGTGCTACGCCCCGTTTGACGACCCGGAGATCGCCGTTGCGATAGTCGTCGAGCAGGGCCGCTCCGGCGCCGCGCTGACGAGCATAGCCGTGGACGTGCTGGACGCCTATTTCAGCATCAAGGCCGGCGCGGCCTCCTCCACCGCCGAAAACGAGAGCGGATTGCTGAGATAACGCCCTGAAAATCGTACAAAAGGACGAAATTATGTTGAAATCCCGCCGGATACGGAGTATAATAATACTCTACGGGGGATTTCAGGCAATGGCGAAGGGGAGAATTATAGAATGAATATAGCATTGCTCGCCGACGACGGGAAAAAGGAGCTGATGGTCCAGTTCTGCATCGCCTACTGCGGCATCCTGTCCGAGCACAACATATGCGCCACGGCCACCACGGGCAAGCTCGTCAGCGAGAACACCGGGCTGCCGGTGACGCTCTATCTGCACGACAAGCAGGGCGCGCAGCAGATCGGCGCGAGGATAGCATATAACGAGATAGACCTTGTGATTTATTTCTGCGACCCGGCCAACCCGGAGGGCTTTGAGAGTGTGGACCAGCTGGCAAGGCTCTGCGACCAGTACCTGATACCGATGGCCACCAACGCCGCAACGGCGGAGGTGCTCATACAGGGCCTGCGCCGGGGCGACTTCGACTGGCGCGACATCGTCAATCCCAAGAGGGACTGAAAAATACAGGGACACCGGGCGGCGGCGTGCGAAAAAACGGCACCGCCGCCTGTTACTGTGTGCAAACGGAGGGGAACCCAATGGAAAAAGTCACGCCGCGCACGCTCTCCGGTTTTATGGAGCTGCTGCCGGCACAGCAGATACGCATGAACCGCCTGCTCGCAGCGCTGAGGGAGACTTACGAGCTCTATGGCTTCACGCCGCTGGACACGCCGGCGATCGAGGCCGCCGAGGTGCTGCTCGCAAAGGGCGGGGGCGAGACGGAAAAGCAGATCTACCGCTTCAACAAGGGCGACAGCGACCTTGCGCTCCGGTTCGACCTGACCGTGCCGCTGGCGAAGTACGTGGCGCTGAACCGCGCGGCGCTGTCCTTCCCGTTCCGGCGCTATCAGATAGGCAAGGTCTGGCGCGGGGAGCGGGCGCAGCGCGGGCGCTTCCGCGAGTTCTACCAGGCGGACATTGACGTCATAGGCGACGGGAAGCTCGACATCATGAACGACGCCGAGGTTCCCGCGGTGATGGCCCGGGCGTTCACCGCCCTCGGGCTGACCGATTTCACGATACGCATCAACAACCGCAAGGTGCTCGGCGGGTATTTTGAGCTGCTCGGCGTCAGGGACAGGACCACCGAGGTGCTGCGCACCATCGACAAGCTTGAGAAGATAGGCGTGGAAAAGGTCTGCGAAATCCTGAAGGATGAGTGCGGGCTCGATGACATACAGATAGGCGGCGCGCTGGAGTTCGTCACCCTCTCCGGCTCGGACGCGGACAAGCTCGCCTTCCTCGAGGAGCGCGCGGGCGAAAACGAGCGCCTGGCCGAGGGCGTGCGAGAGCTGCGCACGGTCATCGAGGCCCTGCCGAGCCTCGGCGTGGCGAAGGAGAACTTCGCCGTCGACCTCACGATCGCCCGCGGGCTCGACTACTATACCGGCACGGTGTACGAGACGGCCGTGAACTCCCACCCGGAGATCGGCTCGGTCTGCTCCGGCGGCAGGTATGACAACCTCGCGGAGTACTATACGGACAGGCAGCTGCCCGGCGTGGGCATGAGCATAGGCGTGACGCGCCTCTTTTACGTGCTCACGGAGCAGGGGATGCTCAACGAGAACGTGCTCACCGCCCCCTGCGACGCCATCGTGCTGCCCATGACGGAGGACACCGCCTACGCCGCGGGCGTGGCCACGGAGCTGCGCCGCCACGGCGTGTGCACCCAGCTCTATACGGAGCAGCGCAAGTTCAAGCAGAAAATGGCCTACGCCTCCAACCTCGGCATCCCCTACGCCGTAATAATCGGCGATGACGAGATAGCCGCGGGCGAGGTGTCGCTCAAGGACATGAGCTCCGGCGAGCAGACGCGATGCAGCGCCGAAAACGCCGCGCGCACTGTGCTCGAGGGGCTGAAGGCCCGCTCCGTGGAAAAACTGATAAAGGTAAATTGAGAAGGGGAAGAAGCGAAATGCAGTCAAGGACACATACCTGCGGGGAGCTCCGCCTTGCCGACGCCGGAAAGAGCGTGAAGCTCTGCGGCTGGATGGAGAACGTGCGCGAGGTCTCCTCCGCACTGGCCTTCGTTGTCGTGCGCGACTTTTACGGCACGACCCAGATAGTCGCCGAGACGGAGGAGATGGTGAAGGCCTTTCGTGCGATAAACCGCGAGAGCACGATAAGCGTGGAGGGCACGGTGCGCGAGCGCGCGAGCAAAAACCCCAACATGCCCACCGGCGACATAGAGGTCTTGCCTGAAAAGGTCGAGATTCTGGGCAAATGTATATACAATGAGCTGCCCTTCCAGATAAACCGCTCCCGCGAGGCGGACGAGGGCGCGCGGCTGAAGTACCGCTATCTCGACCTCCGCAACCCGGAGGTGAAAAACAACATCATCCTCCGCTCCAACGTCGTCGCCGCGATCCGCCGCAGCATGACGGAGCACGGCTTCCTCGAGATAACCACGCCTATACTCACGGTGTCCTCCCCAGAGGGCGCGCGCGACTACCTTGTCCCCGCGCGCAATCACCCCGGGAAGTTCTACGCCCTGCCCCAGGCGCCGCAGCAGTTCAAGCAGCTCCTGATGGCCAGCGGCTTCGACCGCTATTTCCAGATAGCCCCCTGCTTCCGCGACGAGGACGCGCGGGCGGACCGCTCGCCCGGCGAGTTCTACCAGCTGGACATGGAGATGGCCTTCGCCTCCCAGGAGGACGTGTTCGCGGTAATAGAGGACGTGCTGCCGCCGATCTTTGCCGAGTACGGCAAGTATAACCGCGCCAGCAGCGCCCCCTTCGCTCGAATTCCATACGCCGAGGCGCTGGAGAAGTACGGCACGGACAAGCCGGATTTGCGCATCGACCTGACCGCCGCGGACGTGACGGAGCTGGTCGACGACTGCGGCTTCGGCCCCTTCGAGGGCGCTGTGGTCAAGGCAGTGCCGGTGAGCGGCTTTGCCGGGACGCGCAAGCAGATAGACAAGCTCTGCGCGGACGCCGAGGTTGTGAGCGGCAACAAGGCCTACTGGGTGCGGCTCGACGCGAACGGCGAGCTCACCGGCGGCATCGCCAAGTTCCTCGCCGGCAGGAAGGACGCTTTCGTCTCCGCGCTGAACCTCGCGCCGGACACGCTGGTCGTGTTCTCCGCGGGCAAAAAGGCCGCCGCGCAGAAAACCGCCGGCGCGCTGATAAAGCTCCTCGGCGCGCTCTGCCCCAACCATATGGACGCTGAGCAGTACGCCTTCTGCTGGATCGTGGACTTCCCGATGTACGAGATCGGCGAGGAAAGCGGGGAGATGGAGTTCTGCCACAACCCGTTTTCCATGCCCAAGGGCGGGCTCAACACCCTGCTCGCCGCCGAGCGTGGGGAGATCGACCCGCTGACTATCACCGCCGACCAGTACGACCTTGTGTGCAACGGCGTGGAGCTCTCCTCCGGCGCGGTGCGGAACCACGACCCGGAGATAATGGTGAAGGCCTTCGAGATGGTGAACCTCGGCGAGGAGGACGTGAAGGCCAAGTTCCCCGCCATGTATAACGCCTTCTGCTACGGGGCGCCCCCGCACGCGGGCATAGCCCCGGGCATCGACCGCATGGTGATGCTCCTCGCGGGCGAGGACTCCATCCGCGAGATTATCCCATTCCCGATGAACAAAAACGCCCAGGACCTTATGATGGGCGCGCCCGGCGAGGTCACGCAGAAGCAGCTTGACGAGCTGCATATAGCCATCGTGGCGCCGGAGACGGGGAAATAAGCGTGGATTTCGTCATACGGCCTATGGCGGAGGGCGATATCCCGGCCAAGGGCCGTGTGCACAGCCTGTGCTGGCGGGAGACCTACCGTGGGCTCATCCCGGACGGGTACCTTGAGAGCATTACCCCGGAGTTCTGCACCGGGCTGGCCCGCAGCCGGAATATCGATACGCTCGTCGCGCTGTGCGTGGGCGAGATGGCCGGATTCGTTTGCTTCTGCGCCGAGGCGAGGCCGTTCACGGCGCGTGAGGGCTGCTCGGAGGTCGCGGCGCTGTATGTGCTGAGGAAATATCAGTCCCTCGGCCTCGGCCGGACGCTGATGGAGTCGGCGCTCGGGAGACTGCCGCACGGCAGCGTGATATTGTATGTGCTCGACGGGAACCGGCGCGCTATCGAATTCTACCGGCACATGGGCTTTGAGCTGACGGGGCGCGAACTCCGCGAGGAGATCCCCCGGCGGCGAGCTCAGGGAGCTTGAGATGATGAAAAAACGAGGGGGATGATTCCCCCTCGTTTTTTCTGCGCGGATGCAGAGGCGAAAGTCCCTGCATTGCTTTTTGCAAGGGCAAAGCCCCAGCAGACCCCTTTGCCACCCCATTTCTTTGGTCTTGCCCAAAGAAACGGGAGTGGCGCCCCAAAGAAAGGCGCCACACTGCGTGTGGAGGCGTAGCGCGCCGCAGTGCGGCGCGAGGTAGATTCTACGTGGTCATCCCGTAGAGTGAATGACGTCAGCCACCAAAACCGTGCATTGCTCCCGTTGGTCGCGGCACTAACAGCCCGAGACTTCTACCTGTCAGTGCCGCAAGCGAAGCGAAGCAAACGCACGGTCGGCGATGCGACAACTCATTCACCATTCGGGATGGGAACTTTTCGATAACGGAAAATTTGGTGAAAACCGGATTTAGGCTCCGACGAGCACCAAGCGGTTTTCTCTTTGGAGTCTGAGGGGTTTCTTTTTGACAAGACAAAAAGAAATCTCTCAGAAAAGAATTGCAGGGGCTTTCGCCCCTGCAATCGTTATATTAAGGGCCTACGCCCTTATATTATCGGCCTCGCCGCGCACCGGGCGGCGCTATGCCACCGGGCGTCGCCCGGTGCATCCAAGCGCAGCTTGGCGTCCAGGCGCAGCCTGGTTACAGCCCTCGGAGCCAGGCGAGCAGCTCTCCCCACAGCTCCACGAGGCGGAAGCGGATCTCGACCCCGTCGCCGGACGCGGTCAGCAGCTCGCCGTTGCCGCCGAGGGCGTCTATCGCCTCATCATATTCCGCGGCGGTCGCGCAGAGCGGCGGGAACACCACGCACCACCAGTTGCGGCCCTCGCCCTCGCCGATCGTCACGCGGAGCGAGTCGTATATGCCGGCCGGGAGGGTCACGGCTTCGTACTCGCGGGTGGGATAGGCCTCGCGCGAGAGCTCCACGGTTACGCCGCGGCCCTCCGCGGCGCTCTCAGCCGCCGCGAGGACCTCCGGCAGCGCGCCGGAGATGATCTCCTTTGCCTCGGAGGCGTCCTCCGCGCCCTCTATCAGCGGTGTCAGGCACTCGAGCACGCTGTCCCGCACGCGCAGCTTGAGCGCCTGCTCATACTCGCTGTCGGAGGCGGCTATCACGTGCAGCCGCACGAGCGAGCCGGATATAGCCGCGCTCCGCCCGCCGGCCCAGCAGGAGGCGCAGAGCGTGATGCACAGCGCGAGCAGCATTGAAATTTCCCAGTTCTTCAGACAATTGTTTTTCATAAGCTATGTACCTCTCGCAGCCTATTCTGGCCGCGGGAGGTACATTTTATACACGCTATCTGTTTTTCTTCCGGGACAAAAGATGGAAAATGAACAGTATGGCTTCGGCGAGGAGCGCCGTGGGCAGCGCGGAGAGCCAGACGGAGCGCGCGCCGAAGATGGCGAGCGCCGCGGCGGAGCAGAGATAGAGCCCGGCCGTCGCCAGCGCCCAGAGGCAGAGTATCCGCAGCAGCTTCATATGCCGGCGGTCAGGACGCGCTCATATTCGGCGTCGACGCGCCTTGCCTCGGCCTCGGTGTCCGAGCGCATGGCCTCCAGCGAGGAGAGCGCGCCGTGTATGCGCGCGAGGACGGCGTCGGCCTCCCGCGCGGCCTGCTCTATGCGGCTGTTCACCGCCATGTCGACGAAGAAGCTGTCAAAGAAATAGTCCGCGAAGGTCAAAAAGCCGTCGATTTCAATGTTAAGGCCGCGGCCGGTCTCGCCTACGTCCCTGAGCTCCGTGCCGAAGCGGCGAAGCTGGCGCTGCAGGGCCTCTATGCTCGATTGAGCTTCGTCTATGTGGCCGTATTTTATCATGTCGGTAAAAAAGCTGTCGCTGAACATGTCGACCACGCCCCAGGTGGACGCGCTCGAAAGGCTGTCAACGACCCCGAGAGCCATGCTCTCCGCCGCCTTTCCCGCGGCGAGGGCCTCGTCGATTTCCTTCCGGCGGCGCTCAAGCTCGGCCTCGCGGCGCTCGAGCTCGACGAGACGCCCTGCGCCGGGCGCGCCGGCGGCCTTCATCTCGGCGGCCCTGCGCTCAAGCGCGGCCTCATAGCGCTGCTCGCAGCCGGAGAGACGGCGCAGCTCCGCCTCGGCGGACTCTATTGCGTCCTCCACGTCGGTCAGCTGGCTCTCCACGGCGTCGTGCCTTACGGCGGCCTCGCGCGCCTCGGCGGCTTCACGGCTCAGCCGCTCGTCAAGGCTGCCGGTGAGGCTGTAGAAATACCTTGCAAGGCTGCGCCCTTCGAGACGGCGGACATCGTCGGCCTCGTTCTCCGCGATTTCGGCCAGCTCGGCCTCGCGCGCGGCGAGCTCGTCGCGCTGGGCGTAAAGGTTCTGCAAGCGCGTCCTAAGCATTCCCAGCCGAGCGATGTCCTCCCTCAAAGCACGTATCGTCCCGTCGATATTGTCCATGTGCAGCACCCCCAAATCAGTCGCTGTCAGTATCATATCATGCAGGCGGGTGCTTGTCCAGTGGCGGATGCAAGTCTGGATGTGCGGAAATGGCCACCGCCGCAAGTATGAAAACAGCGCCAATAATGATGGGGAAGCGCAGAGGGTCATTAAAAAATACGACCCCAAAGGCCGTTGCCGCTATGGGCTCGGTTGAGGCCATGACAGACGCCCGGCTCGCCTCCATAGCGGAAAGGCTCTTCACATAGAGCCAGGAGGGAAGGAAGCTTGCTATAGACCCGGCTGCGACGACAAGCAGAAAAGCTTTCGCCGGCAGTTGCGGCAGCTCTGCAATCTGCCCCCGGTCAAGCAGCATGGCTCCAGCGGCAGCAAATAGGCTTATGTAAAAATTTACAGTCAGGCTCGTGTAGCCCTTGCGGACGGCGATGCTTGCAAAAATGCTTTGTAAAGCATATCCGACCCCTGCGCCAAGGCCGCACAGCAGCCCAAGCAGAGAAAACGACAGGCTACCGCCGGCAAGGGATATGACACAGCACCCGGAAAATGACAGGGCAACTGCAAGTATGCGCCATGCAGTCAGCTTTTCATGAAAGACAAACATGGACAAAATTGCGATGATAGCCGGCGACGTGTACTGCAATATGGCGGCCGTAGGTATCCCTATGAGTTCGACGGCCGTGAAATAACATACAGAAAAGAAGAGCATCCCCAGCATGCCGGCCCCCAGGAAGCACCATATATCCTTGAGCTTAAAGCGCAAAAGTCTGACATCCCTAATAACGATGCTCAGGAAGAAAAGAACTGCGGCGGTACCGCTGCGGCAGATAACGATTTGCAGCGGGGAAAACCCAAAGCCTCCGAGCAACCGGCTGAACACACCGATGAGACCCCAGAGACAGCCCGCTGTAAGTGCGGCAAACATATATGGATATCTCATTTGGCGCTATTCCTCATACCACTCAGGTATGTCACGCCCATCCTCCCCGCCGCCGTCGCCGGCAATCTGCTCCCTAAAGGCTCGCTCACAGAAAAAACTGGAAACATAGCCAAGCAGGGAGGGAAGAACGAACAGGAGGTGCGGGATAACGAGGACCGAGTAAACGAAACCCGCCATAAAAGCGGCCATCAGAAGCGACCAGGGAAGATATCTCAAAGCGAAACTGAGCGAGTAGCGGATGCAACCTAAAACGGAGACATGGAATCTGGAGAGCACAGGGAATACATACGGAACGGCAAGGAGCACGAATGTGGCAAGCGCGACCAGGAGTAACAGGTATATGGAGCCGGAAACGCTTCCTTCACCCAAGAATGGATAGCAGTAGTAGTCTACAAAAAGGAAAGCCACGATCGCAGCCAGAATGGTTGTGAGTGCGATGCCCGGGAGGAGGTTTTCCCGGAAGCTGGCAATGAAGCTCTTTACGAGCGTGCCGCGCTCATGTCGTATGTGCTTTGCTATCGTGTAGTACATGGCGGCGGTAGCGCTACCGATCGTAATGATGGGCAAGCTCGCTGCGACCCAAAGAAAGTTCAGGATAATAAGCTCGAACACCTTGGCAAGCCGGGAAAAAACAGGGTTGTCATAGTTGCCAAGTTTTTTGATAAACGTCTTTTTCATACCATTATCGATTCAGCCGCGATAGCCAAGTTTTTTTGAGGCATCTGTCTCAAGGCCAAGGAGCGCCACAGAGGCTGCGCCATACAGCCCGCCATTGTAGCCCAAAGCAGTGGGTACAATGTCCAGTAGGTCGCGATAATGTTCCAGATGATAGTGCTCTTTTTGCATTGTTGAATCTAATGATGGTAAGAACTTGTCAAATGCGAGTGAAAGCCCGCCACCAATGATCACGAGCGCAGGATCGAGCAGGTTACAGGCGGCTGCTATTACTTTGCCAATATAATACCCTTCAAGTTCAAAAGCGCGCAGGGCGGCTGGCTCTCCGCGTTCAGCCATGGCAGAGATGCCAATGCCGCTTGCGGGTTCGCCATCGATGGTTCCGTTGCCGCCTGCTTCAAGATAATTCCTTACGATGCCACGCCCGGAAGCATACATTTCGAGTGAGCCGGCAATCCGGTCGTTCTCAAGCCTGACACCGCCCTCCTTGACGACGCACATTCCGTACTCCCCGGCAAAACCGTGCGCGCCATAATAGAGCTTGTCATCCAGAAAAAATGCGCCGCCGACGCCGTTGCTAACGGTAAGGTATAGGAAGTCGTCGCAGTCTTTTGCGCAGCCGAAGAGCTTTTCCGCCAAGCAGCAGGCGTTCGTGTCGTTTTCAAGAAAGACCGGCATCCCAAATTCCTGTTCCATACTCGCCTTCAAAGGAATATTGTGTATTCCCATGTAGGACGCTCCCAGCCACATTCCACGGGCAGGATCCGCAAGCCCCGGTATAGTGAAGCCGATTGCATCAGGTTGTCGGGGAGCGGCGGAAAGGAGTCGGCGTACAGTTTCAGAAAGCCGCTCAAGCACATGCTGTGTGTCATAGCTGTCCCACATGAACTTTCCTATGTGCGAAGCGTTACCGGTGCTATCAACGAAGCCCGACGCCACTTTTGAGCCGCCGATGTCTACAGCGAGGATAAGACTGGAGCGGTCGTGCATATACTTGCCTCCTTCGGTCGAGTTTCGGCCGCGCTGATGGGCGCGGCCGAACATTGGATATAAGTCGAGTTATGCTATCAGTTCGTAAAGCTGGGCTCCATGGCCTTTTTTAGATAAAGGCCCTGAGAGATCGACATGTCCAGCCCCAGATGGTCGGCGATAACATAGGAGAATATCTGCAAGGGTACAAGATATTCAACGGAATTGACGAACTCCACGTTGGAAGCATCGAAAGCAAGCTCCCCCGGGTAGTGGAAGTCGTCGTTGGAGCTGTGTATCATGACGCTGCCGGCGCCTACGTTTTGCTCTACCATCAGTTCATAAAGTTTGCACATGCGTTCTTTCTCCGGACCGTCCTCGGCGCATATGAAAACAAGGAGTTCTTCCGGCGTGATGGAGCGGATATGTCCATGCATGAACTCTTCAAGCTCAACGGCGGTGGCAGGGCGGCGGTGGGACTCTATGAATTTCAGGACGATCTCGTTGACGGTGGCATAATTTGCACCATAACCGATCAGGTGGAAGCGCGCAGCCCCCATGAGGATATCCATGTGCTCGTCGAACCAAGCAAGTGTTTTGTTGTAAGCGTCGATGACGGCGGCGGGGAGGTGCTCCATACCGGACATGTATTTTGCGTATTCTTCGTCAGAGATCTTTCCGGTGGCGTGCGCTGCCTCAATAAAACAGAGGAGAAGAAGGAAGATGCCCGTCGAATGGCCCTTAGTGGAAGGAAGGCCAAGTTCGCGCCCAGAGGGCTTGAATATCACTATATCGGATGCCTGTGCCAGAACCCCCTGAGGTTCCAGCGTGGTGCATACCACATGGATGCCAATCTCCCGCGCTTTCCTCGCGGCTATGACGGGGCCTTTGGTGCGGCCAGATTCGCCCGGGCAAACGAGCACCATTTCATCCGGCTCATATACCCCTGCCACATTGAAACCCTCGTGTATGTTCAGCAACCCGGGGGTGGAATAGGTCGCGTCCACTTTGAGAAGCTTTACCGCTGCATATTTAAGCGCTATGCACGCGCCTCCGGGAGAGCCGCAGCCTGTGAGATACATGCGCTTGATATCATTTGCTTTGAAAAGCTCAACAAAGTCGCGAGTGTATTCTTCGCGCTTGGCGAGAATGGCGGAAAAGATCTCGGCCTCCTCGGCGATCTCTTTCAGCATGGCGGTGGAATTTTTTGTTTTCATACGCTTCTTCTCCTTTGGGGAAATTTAGCCCTTTATGCCGGACATGGCGATGCCGGCAATGACCTTCTTCTGGAAAACGAGGTAGACGATGAGCGGAGGTAGCATGGCGACCAGCATGGCAGCGACTTTAATCCTCGCATCGACATAGAAGTTGGGTCCGATGAGATTGGTGATGGTGGCGCTTATGGCCGTGACGTTTGTAGCAGATACGAGTTTCGGCCAGAGGTACGAGCCCCAGACGCGCAGGAACAGCAGTATGGAAGATACGATGAGCCCATTGCGCATAAGCGGCAGTACGATGTGGAAGTAGACCTGAAAGTGCCCTGCCCCATCTATACGCGCCGACTCTACAAGCCCGTTTGGTATGCTGTCTGAAAATTGTATGAGGATGAACACAGAGAGCGGCGATACCATAAAGGCCACGGCGACGCCCAGATACGTGTCCGCAAGGCCAAGGTTGTATACGAAGCGGTAAAGCGGGATCACGTAAAGGACGAAAGGCATCATCATGGATACCATGACAACGGAAAACAGCAGCTTTTTCAAAGGAAAATCATAGAATTTGAACTCGTAAGCCGCCAACGAAGCCGTTATCAGCATGATGGCGATAGCGATGACCGTATAGATGAAAGTGTCCTTCAACGCTTCCGGGATGTTGCAGTTATTGAAAACATAAGTGAGATGCTCTATTGCTGCACCTATAGAATTTGGAAAATACGTCCGGAGAAGATTGCGCGAATTATCTGAAAACACCCAGGTGACGACAAGGTATATGGGAACAAGGTCCACAGCTACCCATATCGAGGCGAGCACAGTAAGAATGCCGCTGCCAGGGTTTTTCAGTCTGTTTTTATTCTTATGCCTTTTCATGCCTGCCCTCCTGCCTAATCAGAGTGCCTTTTTCGAATGCGGAACAGGATGAGCGTTATGACGATTATTATGCCTGTCAATATGACGCCTTCAGCGCAGGCCCGCCCCAGGCCGTTGTTCATACCTGCATAAATATTCCTGACCATCTCCATGACCGGAAAGAGGATGACCTGTCCTGGGCCGCCAGTGGAGTTGATATCGGATTTGCTTGTAATTATCCACGGTATATCATATACCTGAAGGGCGCTTATGAACGAATTCGTGATGACGAAAAAAAGTATCGGTTCGAGCAGTGGCAGCGTTATCTTACGCATCTGCTGGAACACGCTCGCGCCGTCGATATACGACGCTTCATACAGTTCCTGCGGTATATCCTGCATACCGGCGCTGAAAATGAGAAAATTGAAACCAACAGCGTTCCAGATATCAATGATTATGACAAGAGCCATTGAATATCCGGGGTCGGTCGTCCAGCTTGCCCCTTGGAACATCCCGAGGGCGTTGAGCGCGGAGGAAAAAATACCGGCGTCCGAGGCCATGAACATGCACCACATGCCCGTGCACAGGAAGAGCGGTAGCACCGTGGGGACGTAATACACGCCACGGAAAAAAGAAAACTTTCTCGGTTCCTTGCGGCTGAACTGGTTTACGATCAGCGCAAGTGCCAGGGAGATAAAAAGCCCTATGGCTATGGTAGTCGGGACATAAACAAGAAGGTTCTTAAGAGACTTGAGATAGCGTATCGAGGTGTTAGATTCACCGTCAAAGATATCTGCATAGTTTTGCAGGCCAATAAAATGGATGCCAGAGCGCACATCCATCGACCAGTCTGTCAAGCTGCGCCACATACCCTGCAGCATCGGGAAAAATACGAACGCACAGAGCAGTATGAAGAACGGCAGCAGCCCCAGATAGCAGGCGGCGTTTGTCCTGAGCCTCGTGATCACTTTTGCCTTTCTGGCTGTTGAGTTTTTCAACTGCGCACTCCTTCTCCGGGGCGTATGGCGCCCGGAAGCGCCATACGCCTTGGTTTGTCGGTGGGAAATTCAGCCCTGTTCAGCGTAGAGCGCATTTACTGCGTCGATCGAAGCCTGCGCGCCCTCTTCCGGGGTGTAGGTTCCGTCGATCACGAGAGGCGCAACGTCGCTGAAAACGCTCATCCAGAAAACGTTGTCGTGGAAGAAGTCCATCTGCAGGATGCCGCCTTCATTGCCAAGTGCCTGAACCCGGCACATCATGGTCTGAAGGACCTCGGGGTCGCTCATGACGTCCTCGCGCAGGGTGGGACGTCCAACTTTGACGGTCCACAGCTTTTCAGCCTCGAAGGAGCCCAGGTATTTGAGAAGGTCCTTGATCACAGCGTTGCGCTCTTCGTCACCGGAATCAACGCCATAATAGTAGTCCCAACCCTGCATGCCGCCGGTGGGGCCGCCCTCCTCATAGGGAGGCATCAGGATAACGTCGTAGTCAACGCCGGAGGCCTGAATAGTGTACTCAGTCCAGGGGCCATCAAGCAGGAACGCAATCTCGCCGGCGCAGAAGCTCTCAATGGTGGCGTCTTCGCCGTAGGGCATGTTATTGGCGTACTGCTCGATCTCCATCAGCGTTTCAAAAGTGCGGACGAGCTGCTCAGGCTGGATGGTGGTCTTGTTGTTCTCAATGCCGACCGTGATATTAGCAGCGTCGGAGCCGGCTATGGTGCCGGTGCCGTAGTAGCTGCCGAGTGCCCAGGACTGGGTGGCGACATAGCCAGCGTCGCTGACGGCCTTGAGCGTATCGATGAATTCGTCCATCGTAGCGTATTGCTCTGGCAGTTCGCAGCCACTGGCCTCAACGATCTCGCGGTTGCGGTACATGATGGAGACATAGGAGATCAGGGGGATGGCATACTGGCTGCCATCGTAGGTCACATGCTCGATAGCGGAATCATAGAAACCGTCGGACCACTCGGTATCTGCGAAGAGGTCGCCAAGGTCGAGCAGATCGACCGCCTGGTAGTACTTCAGGGCATCGCGCGCGGAGCCGAAGAAGATATCAGGAAGTCCAACGCCAGCCATTATGCCGGTGAGGCGCTCGGCATCGCCCATGGGCACTAAGGTGATGGAGTTACATTTGTCGTTTTCCTCGAGGAATGTGGCCATGTACTCGTCCCAGCATTCGCCCTGGGTTTCCAGCACCATATCGGTGCCGACCCAAACGGTGATGTCATATCCGCCCTCAACGGGGTTCTCTTTCGACATGGTGTTGTCAACGGTCTGGCTCACTCCGCTGGCGGCGCTGCTCTCGACGGGCGGGGCGGAGGGCTCTTCCGCCTCAGTGCCGCAGCCGGCAAGCATACCGAGCAGCAGCATGGCTGCCAGGGTAAGGCTGAGAATCTTTTTCATTTTTTTACTCCTTCCATTTGTCTTTTTGTTTTTATAATTTGGTCAGTCACCCGGAAGAGGGTCACCTGCCTCATTATAGTGTAGCTTGAAGTTGATATCGCGTGCCCATAGCCCGTAGCGTCGCTCTCCTACGAGCGCGCCCATACGTTCGCAGCGAATGAAGCCGTAGAACCACAGCGGGAAAATATAAAGGAACGGAGTGAGGTACTCATTTTCCACTTTGGGCATCCGGATCACAACATCTGCAAGTTTTTGAAACGGCTCGCAGTCGAGTTCCGTGAGGACTACAGTGACGCTGTGTGAATATTTTGCGCCGGTCAATATGTCAAGCGTTTTTGCTTTGTCAATTTCGCCCGGCGCTACGATGAAAATGATATTGCGCTCATCAAGTTCACGGAATCTTCCATGGTGAAGGTTTTCAAGATCCTCCGCTGCGCAGAAATCCCATGTGAATTCCGAGATCTTCAGCGCCGCCTCCTCAACTGTGCCAATATTGGGCCCGGCGCCAATGACTACGGCAGTTGAAGCCCTCTTGGCCATGATATCCGGAGTAATTTCCGACATGACGTCAAATAGGCATTCAACAGAGCCGGAAGTCGTGCTTATCACATCGTCCAACTGCCTCAGCCAGTAGGCTTCATCCCCTGCGCTCAGATGGCCGCGCCTGCACCCCAAGCGAACTGCCAGCAGGTATGAGGCCATCATGGCGTAGACGTGTGAGACTGTGTACGCCCCTCCGAACTCCTTACCCGGCCTGGCGTGATCCTGATCGACGCTGGAGGCAAGATGATAACTGCCTGCTGCTGAGAGGGCGGACGGCTTTTCCCCGCACGCGCCTATCGAGACGGCCCCAAGCCTCCTGGATTCAGCTACGCTGTCGACAACGCTCACGGTGTTGCCTCCCGTACTGTAGCCGATCACAAGTGCGTGCGCCGGGTCGGTCAGATAGTCATTGATGCAGCGTTTAAAGTGATATGCCGTCATGCAATGCGCTTTCAGGCCTGCTATGTGTGAAAAGAAAAGCTCGGCAGTGAGTGCGCTGGCATAGGATGTCCCGTGGCCCACGAGATAGACAGTGTCTATCCGCTCGAAGGCGTCGTCGCCAATAAAACTGGCAATGCTTTTTTCGCTGATGCTGCGCGACAGTTCCCACGCCGCCGGATCTGCAAGGGAAAATATAAGCTCCTTAAGGTTGCCGTTTTGCCTTTTTATCTCTGACTGCTCCATGTTTAACGCCTCCATTCGTGAGATAGAGCAAGACTTGCTGCTCCAATTATTCCCGCCTGGTCAACGCCCAGTTTGGTGGATACGAGCATCATGCCGCTCTGTATGGCCTGAGGGGGGCACAGCTGCTTGATAGTGCTTTTCAGCGCTGACAGGAACTGACTGTTTACAACGCCACCTCCAAACACGTACAACCGTTGATCCATGAGCGCCTCGATATTCAGTAAAGTGATGGCCAGGCAGTGGAGCATGTTTTTTGCTACGGTGCTCGCCAGCACATCCCCTTCGAGTGCTGCGGCAAAGACTTCATCAGAACGCAGACGGCGTTTACCATGGGCTATCACCGGGAGCAGGCAACTGTCCGGATACTGCGGCGCGAGCCGACGGGCCTCCATGTCGCAGCCCGCTCCAGAGGCTACAGCTTCAAGCGGGTAGATGCCACGTGTACCGCCCTCCAGAAGGCAGGAACTTATCTCTCCTGCCCAGCCTCTCGCCCCTCGGTACGGCATGCCATTGAATATTGGGCATGCACCGACGCCAGTGCCAACATTTATATACATGAAATCGCGCTGTATCCTGCCCCAGCCGAACATTGCCTCTGCAACGGCCATGGCGTTTACGTCATTGTCGATGACGGCTGGTACGCCGAAGCGATGGCTGAGCGGTGAAGTGAGGTCGATATCGGCCTCACCGCATATCAGGGATGAAAATGAAACTAACTGGCAGCGGTAATCTGTGAGGGATTTGATCCCGATCCCGATAGCGGAAATAGATGGCCCGGGCCAGCGTGAAAGCAGGCCGTCGGCATTGTCATATATGCTGCCGAGCAGGGCATCCAACCGTCCATATGAGGTTGGATAACGCAATGACGACGCTATCTCGCCAGAGCTGGAGACAATGGCCAGCTTTATGGATGTACCGCCAATATCCACACCCAGCACATATCTTTCAGGCATTGGCCCAGTTCCTTTCAAGAATGTCGAACGCTGTATCAAGATCTTCAGCTAAAGTAAACAGGCCGGATGCCCCCACGACCACCACATCGCAGCCGGAAGTTTTCAGGCCGGCAAAACTCTCCGCATTACAGGCACCATCGGCCTCTATGAGGAAGTCCAGTCCAAGCTCATTTCTCAACTTTGATGCCTGGTTGAATTTACCGAGCATGGCATTTATGAATGGCTGGCCGGCAAACCCTGCATCTACGGTCATTATCGTGAGCTTGTCAATGAGGTGCGCATAGTTTCTTATGCGTTCCACGCCCTCTGAGGGGTTGAGTGCCACTCCAGTATGGCACCTGCGTTCTTTTATGCGCCTGAGCGTGCGGAATGCGTTGCGCTCGATCACGTCGGCGTGTACGGATATATACCCGCACCCGGCGTCAACCAGGCGGTCAATATAGTCGTCCGGGTCTTCTACCATAAGGTGTACGTCCATCGGTATGCTGATGCGCTCTTTCACACGCGCGACGAAGTCCGGAGAGAGTGCAATGTTTTTCACGTAATGCCCATCCATAATGTCAATGTGGCAAATGGAAGCTCTCCTATTTATTATGTCTAGCTGCTCTGCCATACGAAGCGGATTGGCGCACATCAACGAGGGAGAAAACCTTGGGCAAGTTGACATACTCGTTACACCGGCCTTTGTATAAAGACTTTAGTCCGTTATAGCACTTGCACTTGCGAAGCGAAAGTGTTAATATTTTTATGAAATATATAAATAAAATGAAAAACTGACATATTGCACAAAATTTAATGCAGGAGATGATCTATAATGGACATTGAGAACTACGAAATTTTTGTAAATGCGGTACAAAGCGGCAGCATAAGCATGGCAGCCGCTGAAAACGGCTATACCCAATCAGCGGTGAGTTATATATTCAAAGCATTGGAAAAGAAGTGTGGATTTAAATTAGTACATCGTTCAAGAGATGGCATAAGCCTTACAAAGTTCGGAGAAATGCTCCTTCCAAAGATTTCTGCCGTCATCGATGCGGATAAAGAACTTCAGTACCTGATATTCCAAATCAACAATGTTATGACAGGCACAGTGACGCTTGGTTGTTCCTCTACCATATATAAAATATTTTTTCTGCCTATTATAAATAAGTTTCATGGAAAATATCCCAATATAGTATTCAAAATCATTGACGGCAGCTCCGACGACAACGACAGGCGGTTAGCGTCCGGCGAGATTGATATGGGCATATTCCCCTATCAGGCAAACATTAATCACAGCTTTGTTTTTATAAAAGATGATCCCCTCCTGGTCCTGTTGCCAGATCACAACATGCGCTATGAAAATCGCATGTTCCCCATAGAGGACTTTGCGCAGTATCCGTTCATTACGAGTTCCCTCAACGATGAGTTCCATATCCTTGCCGACTGCGAAGCCCGCGGTATACCGATGAACGTCGTCCTCAAAACACAGGACGTCTATACTGCCGCCTACTCTGTGGAGGCGGGGCTGGGTGTGACTGTCGTTCCAGAGCTTTCTATGAGAACAAAAAGGGACCTGCACGTAAACAGTGCCTGCCTTTCACCCACATACAGCCGCAGGCTGTGCATTTATACGCGAGAGGGAGAGCGGCTCGATCCTGTCGCACAGGTGTTTTACGATTTCTGCCGCTCTGAGCTGCCAAAGATAGCCCGAGAATAGAAAATTGCAGCAAGTGCCCCGCTTTTGCGGGTCGCTTGCTGCACTGGTCCATATTTACCTCTCGCCGGAGGCTCACCTTATAAAATTAGTACGTGCGCCGCGGTCGGGCTTGGGCGGCTCGATGCCGGACTCCTTTATACATTTAATCAGCCACGCCATGTTGCGCGCGAGGTTGCGCACGGTCTGAAGGCCCTCGGCATCCTGCGCCACCTCCTCGGGCGTGCTGCCGTGGACCATCGGCCAGTAGGTGGAGGACACGACCGGCATCTGGCTGATGGTGAAGTACTTGTTTATCACGTCCACGGACGCGGTGGTGCCCGCCCGGCGCGCGCTGACTATGCAGGCGGCGGGCTTGTGGGCGAAGCCGGAGGCCCCGGCGTAGAACATGCGGTCGAGGAAGGCGAGCAGGCCGCCGGCGGGGGAGGCATAGTGCACCGGGGAGCCCACGATGAGGCCGTCCGCCGAGTTCAGGGCCTCGATCGCCTCGTTCACGCCTCCGCCGCGGACGCAGCGCCCGGTTTTGTAACATGCACCGCAGGCGATGCAGCCGCCGGAGGCCTCGCGCCCGACGTTGAGCAGCTCGGTCTCCACGCCGCAGCCGTTCAGCACCCGCGCGGCCTCGTCCAGGGCGAAGCGGGTGCAGCCGTGCTCGTTGGGGCTGCCGTTGATGAGAAGAACCTTCATAAACAATTATCCTCCTTTTAAGATGACGGGCCGCGCCGGGCCGGTCAGTTTATATAATACCTCAGCACTCCGTCCGCCATCTCACACCTTACGCGCGAGCGCTGCAGAAGATACTCAAGATGCGCCGCCGTTTCGCCCACGGCGAACCACTTCTGCTGCAGCGGGAAATCGGCCCAGGACGGGCTCTTGCCGCGCACGCGCCAGGTCATGCGGCCGGAGAGCTCATAGGGCGTCAGCCCGCCCTCGGCGGAGAGCACGTCCAGCATCTCGCGTATTCGCGCACCGTGGTGCTCGATTATGGTCCCGATGCGCTCCGGCATGGAGCCGCTTATGCCGCGGTGGGCGGGGAGTGGGAGGCGCACGTCATAGATGCTGATGTCCATCAGGCTGTGCACATAGTGGCCGAGGGGGTCCGAAAAGCCGTCCCAGGTGGTGATGTTCGGCGTGATGTCGAACAGGACATGGTCGCCGAGGAACATGACCTTGTCCGCCGCGTCGTACAGGCAGAGGTGGCCGGGTGTGTGCCCGGGCGTCATCACGGCGCGCAGGCGCCTGCCGCCGTATTCGAGCACGTCCCCGTCGGCGACATAGCTGAAGTCGATTTTTTTTACGCAGTTATACTTCCGCATCGGCGAGTCGCGCAGGAAGGCTATCTCCTCCGCCGAAAAGCCGAGGGCCGTATATTCGTCCACGCGGTGGGTGTTCGCCGCGGAGCGGAAGCGCTCGAGCCGCGTGCCGTCCGGCTCGCTTATGTACACCCGCGCGCCGGGCGCGGCCAGGTCACCTGCGAGGCCGGTGTGGTCCGAGTGCAGGTGGGTGAGGAAGATGTCGGTGTCCTCAAGCCGGACGTCCAGCTCGCCGAGGCCGGCGAGCAGCGCGTCGCGGCACTCGTCGCGGCGGAAGCCCGTGTCGATAAGCAGGTGCCGCCCTCCGCCCTCCGCGCGTATCACGTAGCTGTTCAGGTTGCGCAGCGGATTGTCCGGCAGCGGGACGGGTATCAGATAAATATTTCCTTCTATGTGCGTGTACATGGGCGCCCTCCGTGTGATAATACTTTCAGCGTATATTCTAACACGTTTGCGCCCGGCGCGCGACTAGTTTTTTATGGCGAGGATACCGCCGGACATCAGCGCCAGCCCGAGCAGCTTACGCCAGGTGAAGGCCGCGCGCTCCGCGCCGAGCAGGCCGAGGCCGTCTATAAGAGCGGCGGTGCCGAGCTGGCTGAGCAGGATCACCGATATCGCCACGGTGGGGGAGAGCGCGCCGATGCCGAGCATCACGGTTATGGTTATCACAAGCCCGAGCACGCCGCCGAGCAGGCAGTACCAGGGCACGGTGCCGATAGCGCTGAAGCTGCCCGTGCGGTAAAAGCACAGCGCCGCCCAGGAGAGCACGGCCGCCGTGCTCTGCACCACGCAGTTGGCCTCCATCGTGCCGATGCCCTCGCCGAGGCGCGTGTTCATCACGCCCTGCACGCTCATCGCCGCGCCGGCTATGGCGCTCGCTATATATCCCAACATCTTTTTGCCCCCTGTATGGTGAATTTTGATGAAAAGAGCCGCGCTGCCGCGCGGGGGTTTATATAAATGTCCCTCTTGTGCGCGGGCCGAGGATGTGATATAACATGTGTACACGCATTACGCACATTCGACCTCCGCACAAGGACTGAAGGGAGACGGTGGATACGGTGAAGCAGACGCCGAAATACTATCTGGTGGAGACGAGCGCGCTGCCCGAGGTGTTCATAAAGGTCACCGAGGTGAAGGAGCTGCTCGAAACCGGCGAGGCACGCACGGTGGCGGAGGCCACGGAGCGCGTGGGGCTGAGCCGGAGCGCTTTTTACAAGTACAAGGACTCGGTGATGCCCTTCCGCGAGATGCGCCGGGGCAGCATTGTGACATTCCACGCGCTTTTGAGGGACAGGAAGGGCGTTTTGAGCTCCCTGCTCGCTATTTTTGCCGATACCGGCGCGAATATACTCACGATAAACCAGAGCATACCCACCAACGGCACGGCGCTCGTCACCATCTCTGCCACGACGGACAACATGCCGATAGGCACGGACGAACTCATAACAAAGGCCCGCGAGCTCGAGGGCGTGCTCCGCTTTGACGCGCTGGCGGGCTGAGGAAGGAAGATAGAGAATGGTCAAGGCAGCGATACTCGGCATCGGCACCGTAGGCGGTGGCACGGCCGAGGTCCTGGCGAAAAACAGGGAGCTCATCGCCCGCCGCGCGGGACAGGAGATAGAGCTGAAATACATCCTCTGCCGCTCTCCGCGGCCGGGGCACCCGCTGGAGAGCCTCATAGTGCACGACATCGAGCCCATAGCCTCCGACCCGGAGGTGGGGGTCGTGGCCGAGTGCATGGGCGGGCTCTCCCCGGCCTTTGAATACGTGTCCCGCTGCCTTTCGGCGGGGAAGAACGTTGTGACATCGAATAAGGAGCTCGTGGCGGAGCGGGGGCTGGAGCTGACGGCGCTGGCAAGGAAGATGGGCGTGAACTTCATGTTCGAGGCCAGCGTGGGCGGCGGGATACCCATCCTGCGCCCGATAAGCCAGTGCCTGGCCGCGAACGAGATAAGCGCGGTTTACGGCATACTGAACGGCACGACGAACTATATACTTACCGAGATGATACAGCGCGGCAAGAGCTTTGAGCAGGCCCTGCGCGAGGCGCAGGAGAAGGGCTTCGCCGAGGCGGACCCCACCGCGGACGTGGAGGGCATAGACGCCGGGAGGAAGATATGCATCCTCGCGGATCTCTGCTTCGGCAAGAACGTACCGCCCTCGGCCATCACGACGGAGGGCATAACGCACATCACGCCGGCAGACATAGCCTGCGCGAGGACGCTCGGGTATAAAATAAAGCTGCTCGGCCGCGCCATGCGCACGGGGCCGAACAGCGTGACCGCCTTTGTGGCGCCGCACCTCATCTCCCAGTCGAACCCGATAGCGAACGTGGACGGGGTGCTCAATGGCATAGCCGTCCGGGGCGACGCCGTGGGCGAGGCGATGTTCTTCGGCCCGGGCGCGGGCGCGCTGCCCACGGCCAGCGCCGTCGCGGCGGACATGATAGACTGCGTGCGCGACCCCGGCACGCGCGTGTACGCCGGCTGGTGGCCCTCGGAGAAGGGCTATGTTACCGGCCCGGACAAGCTCTCGTGCCGGTGGATGGTGCGCACGGCGGCGCCGCTGGCGGAAATCGCCGCCGCCTTCTCCGGCGTGCGGTTTATAAACGCGCCAAACGCCGCGGCGGACGAATATGCCTTCGTTACCGCCTATATGTCCGGCGAGGAGCTCGCGGAAAAAACCGCGGGCATGGACGTGCTCGCCAAATACCGCGTGCTCGACTGAGCGGGCGGCGCCCGGCGGCATATCATGTAATGCGGCGGCTTTCGCCGCTCAACAGACTTTACGGAGGGACCTATCCCATGCTCATAGTTCAGAAATTCGGCGGCAGCTCGGTTGCCAACGCCGAGAGGGTCCGCCATGTGGCGGGCATAATAGCGGACACTTATGCCGAGGGGCACGACGTCGTCGTCGTCCTCTCCGCTCAGGGGGATACTACAGACGAGCTCATAGAAAAGGCGAAGGAGATAAACCCCAAGCCCTCGAAAAGGGAGATGGATGTGCTGCTCTCAACGGGCGAGCAGCAGTCCGTCGCCCTGATGAGCATGGCGCTCGAGGCCATCGGCCTGCCCGTCGTCTCGCTCACGGGCTGGCAGATAGGAATGGAGACCAATGCGACCTACGGCGCGGCGCGCATAATCCGCGTCTCCACCGAGAGGCTGCGCAGGGAGCTCGACAAGCGGCGGATAGTCATAGTCGCGGGCTTCCAGGGCGTGGACAGGAACGAGGACATCACCACCCTCGGCCGCGGGGGCTCCGACACGACGGCCGTGGCCATCGCGGCCGTCCTGCACGCGGACAAATGTCAGATCTACACCGACGTCGAGGGCGTTTACACCGCGGACCCGCGCAAAGTCCCGAACGCGCGGAAGCTGGATGAAATAACCTACGACGAGATGCTCGAGCTCGCAAGCCTTGGGGCGCAGGTGCTGATGAACCGCTCCGTCGAGCTCGCAAAACGCTACGGCGTGGTGATCGAGGTGCTCTCGAGCTACGTCCGGAAGAGCGGAACAAAAGTTAAGGAGGTCGCCAAAAAGATGGAAGAGATGAAGATAAGCGGCATAGCAAAGGACAACGACGTGGCGCGGCTGGTCGTGGTCGGGGTGCCGGATGAGCCGGGCATGGCCTTCCGCGTGTTCAACGCCATGGCGAGGGCCAAAATAAACGTGGACATCATCCTGCAGTCCTACGGCAAAGCCGGTACCAACGATATCAGCTTTACCGTCCCGATCACGGACGCTGAGGCGGCCGCCGCGGCCCTGAACGACATTCAGGAGGCCATAGGCTTCGACCACGTGAACGTGGACACGAACGTCTGCAAGGTGAGTATAGTAGGCGCGGGCATGATGAGCGCGAGCGGCATAGCTGCGCTGATGTTCGAGGCGCTGTACGACGCGAAAATCAACATCCAGATGATCTCCACGAGCGAGATAAAGGTGTCTGTCCTGATCGACAAGGCCTACGCCGACCAGGCCGTGCAGGCGATACACAACCGCTTCTTCGGCTGACCAGGCTGCGCTTGGAGGCATTGCGCCGCGCCAAGGCGCGGCGAGGCGGATAGTATAAGGGCGAAGCCCTTATAAAACGATTGCAGGGGCGAAAGCCCCTGCAATCCTTTGTCACCCCATTTCTTTTGACTGCGCCAAAAGAAACGGGAGTGACACCCCAAAGAAAAACGCCGGCCGGAGGCCGGAGGCGGAGCGCGTTTTTTCCAAA
>DVGA01000021.1 GCA_018712985.1 Candidatus Scatomorpha intestinavium | reverse complement strand
GGGTGAGCGACCCGGTCGCCCACGCGAAATGTCATAATTCCTCCGTTTCCCGAAATTACTTATACGTCGATATTTTCCTAACTTGAATTATACACTTCCAGTACGGATTTAGCAAGGAAATTCAATGGTTTTTTCGTAAAATTGCTGAAAAAAGCGCACCAAAGCGGCGCAAAAAAGAAAGGGCCGCGCACACGCGGCCCTTTCCGTCGAAATATCCTATTATTCGGCGTCCTCGGGAACGACACCCTTAGCCTCTCCGGTCTCGGAGACCTCGTAGACCAGTGCGTCCTCCTCGGGCTCAACGGGCAGCTCCTCCTCGGGCTCCACCTCGCGGCGGCGGGAACGGCGCGGCGCCGGTTCCGGCTCGCTCAGGGCGCGGATGGAGAGGGAGATCTTCTGCTTTTCGTTGTCGATGGCGGTGATCTTCACGTCCACGACATCGCCGGGGGCAACGACCTCTTCGGGCTTGCCCACGCGGCGGTTGGCAAGCTGGGAGATGTGGATGAGCCCGTCCACGCCGGGCATGACCTCGGCAAAGGCGCCGAAGGGCATGAGCTTGACGATCCTGACCTGGGCAACGTCGCCGACGTTGTAGGTGCTGACAAACTTGTTCCAGGGATTGTCCTCAGCCTTCTTATAACCGAGGGAGATGCGCTTGGCCTCCTTGTCGAAGCCGATGACATAGACCTCGAGCTCGTCGCCGACGGAGACGACCTCGGCCGGGTTCTTGATGCGGTTCCAGCTAAGCTCAGAGACGTGGACCATACCGTCGATGCCGCCGATGTCCACGAAGGCGCCGTAGCTCGTCAGGCTCTTGACGGTGCCCTTGTAAACCTTGCCGACCTCGATGGTATTCCAGATGGCCTCGGCCTTCTCGCGGCGCTCGCGCTGCTGCACGGCACGGATGGAGCCGACAACGCGGCGGCGGCCGCGGTTGACCTCAGTGATCTTCAGGCGGACCTTCTTCTTGAGCAGCTCGGTCATCGGGGTATCCTTGGGCAGGCCGGACTGGGAAGCGGGGACAAAAACGCGCGTACCCTTGACGGAGACGACCACGCCGCCCTTGTTCTCCTCGGTGACTATGCCTTCGACAACGGTGCCGTCCTCCTGGGCGGACTCGATGTCGGCCCAGTTCTTGACGGCGTCGAGACGCTTCTTGCTCAGCTGGGCGGTGCCCTCAACGTCGTTGACGCGGACGACTATAGCCTCGATGGGATCACCAACATGCACGGCGTCCTCAAGCTTGGTCTCGCCGTCGTCGGTGAACTCTGTTGCGGGAATGAACGCGGAATATTTGGTGCCGAGGTCCACGCTGACCTCTGTCGGGGTGATGGCCACCACGGTTCCGCTGACCTTGTCGCCGTTATATATAGTCTTCAGAGAATCCTCCAGCATCTCGTCAAAGGATTTTTCCTTTGCTTCGCCGGCCGCCGGGACCTCGGCGGCAGGTGCAGCCTCTTCGACCGCGGGGGCCTCTTCAACGGCAACGGCCTCGGCAGCGGGGATTTCCGCGGCCTCAACACTCTCGGGAGCCGCCGTTTCGGCCTGCTCTTCAACAGGGTTCTCTTGAATCAGGATTTCGTCGCTCATCTTAACCAGTACCTCCTTGATTATCCACTCCGGCGCAGAAGCGCCGGCAGTTACGCCTATGGTATCCGCGTCCCTGAGCCGCGCGGTGTCGAGCTCGCCGGCATGCGCGATAAACTGGGTGTTCGCGCAGCGCGATGCGCAAAGCTCGGCCAGGTGCAGGCTGTTGGCGCTGTGCTTGCCGCCAATAATCACCATGGCGTCGCACTTGGAGGACAGTTGAGCCGCCTCCTCCTGCCTTGTGGACGTAGCAGAACATATTGTATCAAATATTTCCGCATTTGTACACAACTTTTTTAATAAAAGTTTGCATTCCTCGAGGTTTTTTTGCGTCTGAGTGGTCTGTACGACCGCTGTGATGGGTTCGCCGCACCTTTTTTCGTCCTCAAGCAACCATTTTTCCAGCTCCTGAGCATCCGAGACCACGACCGCACCGCTGCACCAGCCGCATATTGCCTCCACCTCAGCGTGCCCGGCTGTGCCTATTACTACCACCCTGCGTCCGGTTTCGGAGGCCGCGCTGACGATTTTGTGGATCCGGGCGACGAAGGGGCATGTCGCGTCAACAACCTCTACGCCCCCGCTGCGCAGGCCTTCTATGACGGCCCTCGAGGCCCCGTGCGAGCGGATGATAACCCTCTCACCGGCATTCGCCTCGTCCGGGGAGTAGATCACCGCCAGCCCCATGTCCTCGAGCCTTGCGACCACGTCCTCGTTGTGTATCAGTGGCCCGAGGCATTTGCAGCCGCCCTTTTCAAGCTGCTCTTCGGCTATTTTCACGGAGCGCGAGACCCCGAAGCAGAAGCCCGCACTTTTTGCCAATATTACCCTGCTCATCCTGCTGTACCATCCCTGAGCTCATATATGCGCTCCATGACCCCGTCTGCCAGCTCGGCGTACTCCTCGTGCGTCTTTCCCTCGACGAGGAAGGGCTCGCCGATGAGCACTTCGGTCTTTGCGAATATCTTTTTGCGCCGCGGTATATAAACAGGTACGATCGGCACCTTCATCTTGGAGGCTATGCGGACGGCGCCTGTCTTGGCCTCGACCGAGTTGTCCTCGCTCACGCGCGTCCCCTCCGGGAACATACATACCTTCTCACCGCGCTTGAGGAAGCGCATGGTGTTCCTGATGGCGTCTATGTCCTGGCGGCCGCGGTCCACAAAATACACCCCGCAGCTCTTCAATATTACCCCGATTATGGGCACAGTGGACAGCTCCAACTTCGCCATAAAGTGCATGAAGTTTTTCTTGCCGAACGCCGCGGCCACGAGCAGCGGGTCCACAAGGTTTGAGTGATTCGCGCAGACGAGCGCCGGACCGTCCGGTATGTTCTCCCTGCCGCTGCTCCTCATCGGGTACAGCAGCTTAACAACAGGTATTACCAGGGAATAGAGCGCATCAAAAGTCCTGCGTTCCTTTTCATCAGCGCTTCCGCTCATCCGCGAACACCTCCAAGTCTTTCCTCTATCAGCGCGCAGACGCGCTCCACGCTCTCTTTTAGCGACAACTCGCTCGTATCCACAACTACGGCGCCCTCGGCAATTTTCAGCGGGGCCGCCGCGCGCTCCTCGTCCTGGCGGTCGCGCTCAACTATTTCGCGCAGTACCTGCCCGAACTCTTCCTCGCTGCCGCGAGCGCGCAGCTCCTCCCACCGGCGCTCCGCGCGTTTTTCGGCGGAAGCAGTAAGGAATATTTTCAAATCCGCGTCAGGCAGCACGACGGTCGCTATGTCGCGCCCGTCCATTATAACGTCGTGCGTCCTCGCCAGAGAGCGCTGCGCCTCGAGCAGATGCGCCCTGACCTCCGGCATGGAAGACACGCACGACGCGTACATCGCCACTTCCTGGGTCCTTATCAGGGCGGAAACGTCCTCATCTCCAAGGAACATGCGCTGCTCGCCGGAAGGGCCGTATCGGAGGTCGATTCTAAGCCCCGGCAGCAGGGCGCGGACGCCCTCCTGCTCGTGCGGCCCGAGGCCGGAGCGCAGCGCGGCAAGCCCTATAGTGCGGTACATAGCACCAGTGTCCACGTATATGAACCCGAACCTCAGCGCGGATGCGCGAGCTATGGTGCTCTTACCCGCGCCCGAAGGCCCGTCTATGGCTACTGAAAACGGTTTTTCCATCCCCAAAAATCAGCTCCTGAGAGAGTTTGCCGCCACATATGCCGTGGACCAGGCAATCTGCAGATTGAATCCGCCCGTATAGGCGTCAAGGTCGAGCACTTCGCCCGCAAAATACAGCCCCGGCACCAGCCGGGACTGCATCGTCCGCGGGTCAACCTCCCGGGTAGAGATCCCGCCGGCGGTAACTATGGCCTCCGCCACCGGCCTCGTCCCTGAAATCCTTATGCTGAAATCCTTCATCAGCGCCACCAGCGCCAGGCGCTGCTCGCGAGTAACGGAGTTCACGCGCGTCTCCGGCGGTATGCCGCTGCGCTCTATGAGCACGGGTATCAGCGCCTTGGGCGCCAGCTCCGAAAGGGCGTTGCGGAACTCCCTGTTTTTGTTCTTTGAAAAATCCCTCAGCACCCGCTCGTCGAGCCTGGCGGCGTCGAGCGCAGGCTTCAAATCGATGCTCAGCCGGTATTTTTTCGCAGGGAAGCCTCGCATATGGGCCGAGGCCGAAAGCACCAGCGGCCCGGACACGCCGAAATGCGTGAACAGCATCTCGCCCTGCTCGCCGTATATCTCCCGCCCGTCCTCATAGGCCGTCAGTCGGACGTTTTTCAGCGACAGGCCCTGCATATCACGGCAAAAGCCGTCCGGCGACTCGAGCGGCACCAGCGAGGGCCGCGCCGGCGTCACCGTGTGCCCCAGCTCCGCCGCCATCCGGTATCCGTCGCCCGTAGAGCCGGTCCCGGGATATGAGAGCCCTCCCGTGCATATCACGGCCGAGCGGCACTCAATTTCCCCGTTCCGGGTGCGCACCGCGCAGACCCCGTCCGGACCCGTGATTATCTCCTCAGCGCGCTCATGTGCAACTTCAGCGCCGCTGCGCCTCATATAGCGCTCCAGCGCCGAGGCGACATCCGCCGCACGGTCGGACTCCGGGAAAACGCGCCTGCCGCGCTCCACCTTCAGCGGGACGCCCAGCCGCTCGAACAGCGCCATGACGTCCCCCGGCCCGAAGCGGTGTATGGCGCTCTGCATAAAACGCCCGTCGCCCGGCAGGCTCTGGATAAACTCCGCGGCCGTGCAGTCGTTAGTCACATTGCAGCGCCCTTTTCCGGTTATCCTCAGCTTTTTCCCGAGGACGGCGTTCGGCTCGAGCATCAGCACAGAAAGCCCTCTCTCCGCCGCGAGGGCGGAGCAGAGCATCCCGGCCGCGCCGCCGCCGATGACGACGGCGTCAGCTCTCTGTTGTTTCAAAGACATTGTTTTCGCTCCAAACTCGCTCAAGGTGCTTGAAGGTCTCCGAAAGCGAATCGCGCGAGCGCGAGCCCACGGCGAGTATGACCGCGTTCACAAGGCTCAACGGCGCCACAAGCGAATCGACGAAGGACACCATCTCGCTCTTTGCGAAAAGGCAGACATCCGCCACGCCGTAAAATGGGGAGTTCACGCTGTCGGTAACGCCTACCGTAGCCGCTCCGCAGCTTTTTGCGAACGCCAGTCCCTTTGCCGCGCGGGAGGAGTAGCGCGGGAAGGTGAAGCCGATATAAAGATCCCCCTCCCCGATGCGCATAAGCTGCTCATACATCTCCGCAGGGCCGTTGTCCTGTATGAGATGCACACCGCCGCGCAGCAGATTCAGGTAAAATGAAATATAGTCCGCGAGGATGCGCGAAGTGCGCAGCGCGGAAATATAGATGTCCTTTGCGGAGATTATGTTGTCGACGACCCGATTGAAGCTCTCCTGGTCGACCTCATCGAGCGTCGCCTGCAGCTTATCCACATCGTCGCTCAGCACGGCCTTTAATATGCTCCTGTCGTCCACAAGGTCCTTGGCGACCTCGATCCGCTGCACGCTCGTAAGCCTGCTGCGCACCATCTCCTGCAGGGCCTTGCGCATACCTGGATAACCGTCATACCCGAGCTCTGCCGCAAAACGCACGACCGTGGACTCGCTCACTCCCACCGTCTTGCCGAGCTTTCCGGCGGTCATGAAGGCAGCTTTATCATAATTTTCCAATATATACTTTGCAATCATGCGCTGCCCCTTTGAGAAGCTCGCGCTGTCTTTCATCATTACGGCCAAAATATCTTTATCCATGCTCCGCCCCCACGGTCATGCACTGTATGAGTTGATATAAAATTGATTTTTACTGAAATATACTACACGCCAAACGCCGAAAAAACAAGACCTATTCCTTTAACAATCTGAGAATAATTCAAAAAATTTAAGTCTTTTCGTCTCCATGCCCGGGCACCGAGCCGCTATTTACAGGGATTTGATATACCTTACCTCTTCCTCCGTGAGATAGCGCCATTTCCCGCTCGGAAGGCTGCCAAGGAGCAGCTCCCCCTCCGCGATCCTGCGCAGGCGGCTCACCTTCAGCCCCGCCGCGGCGCAGAGCCTGCGCACCTGGCGGTTCCTGCCCTCATGTATCGTCACCTCGAGCCTTCCGCCGCGCTCCGCCGTACGGAGCACGCGCACCTCCGCCGGCCTTACCGGCTGCCCGTCCACCTCGGTCTGCGAGGTGATCACCTTTGCGGCCTCCTCAAGCCCAGTCCCGATAACGTCCACAATGTATTTGCGCGGAGCGTCATGGCTCGGGTGCATCAGGGCGTTGGCCGTTTCCCCGTCGTCGGTCAGAATGAGCAGCCCCTCGGAATACATGTCCAGCCGCCCCACCGGATACACCCTCCTGCCCGGCAGGCGCACGAGCTCCGTCACAGCCGGCCTCCCGCGCTCGTCCGAGAGCGTCGTCACGTATCCGCGGGGCTTGTTAAGCATTATGTAAACCCGCTCCTCAGGAGCCGCAGCCAGCGGCCTGCCGTCGATGCGGATGTCATCCACAGCCGCGTCGGCGCTCATGCCAAGCGAAGCCGGCGCGCCGTTTACAGTGACGCGTCCGGCTTTTATCAGCTCCTCCGCCCTGCGGCGCGAGGCCGCGCCGGCGGAGGATATGATCTTCTGCAGTCTCTCGGCCATATAGGCCTCCCGTCATTCGGCCCTCAGGTAATACGGTCCTGCAAGGCCGATAAATCTCTCAATATGCTTAATCTGTTCAAGCAGCGGGAAGTTCCCGGCTCCCGCCGCGCTGACGAGCGGGCGGGAGGCGATCTCCTCCCCGTTCAGCGTGACAGATACTCGCCCCAATTCCTCGCCGGACCTCACGGGCCCAAAGATGAATGGCGGCAGCTCGATGTGCGTTTCCGGCTCTGCCGCGCCACCCTTTTCGAGCAGCACCCTGGCCTCGCTCGCCGGATAAAGCACCGCCGGCTCCTCCCCGGCCACCGGGAGCCGGATCTCCATCTCCGGGTCTATAACCGGCGCATATACATAGTTCCCGAACGCCCAGTCATAAAGAGCGGCGTGATCCGCCCAGTCGTCCGGGTCGGAGAGCGTGACGCATATAAAACGCGTCTCCTCCCGCTCCGCGCAGGTCACAAGGCAGCGCCCCGCCGCCATTGTGTACCCCGTCTTTCCGCCGGTGCAGCCAGGATACTCGTTGATAAGCCGGTTGTGGTTCATAAGCAGCTTTTCGCCCACCGTACGCTGGCTGGACGCGCCGATTTCCGCAATCACCGGCTCGTCCATACACTCGGCCATGAGCAGCGCAAGGTCCCGCGCCGTGGAATAGTGCTCCGGAGCGTCCAGCCCGTGCGGGTTTTCATAGTGTGTCCCCGTCATGCCAAGCTCCTGCGCCTTTTCGTTCATCAGACGGGCGAATTTCTCTATGCTCCCCGCCGTGTGCAGGGCGAGCGCCGTGGCTGCGTCGTTGCCCGATACGAGCAGCAGCCCGCACAGCAGCTCCTCAACGCTGTACTTCTCCCCGGCGTGCAGATACATCGACGAGCCCTCAATGCCGCACATTTCAGGCGTTATGTCAACCATGTCGTCCGGCCGGCACTCCTCGAGCGCGACAAGCGCAGTCATCAGCTTCGTCGTGCTGGCAATCAGCATGTGCTCGTCGGCGTTTTTCTCATAAAGCACCTCGAGCGTGTCCGCATGCATCACTATCGCCGCGTGGGCTGAGACCTCCGGCGCATCGTCCGCCGCGGAGGCCGGCACGGCTAAAAACAGCGCGGCAAACGCCGCCAGAAACGGGGAAGAGAGCTTTTTCACCCCTCAAGCACCTCCTGAAAAATGGCGATGCTTATTATCCCCGTTTTTGCCTGGACTTATGCCCTGTCGAACTGCTCGGCAACGGCCTCCGCTGCCACATTCGCCGCATCCTCAGCGGAGGAGGCGGCACCAGCGGCGCGCTTATCTTCGGCTTTTTTGTCAAGGAACTGCTCGGCCTTGTCGAGGATAAGCGGGACCATGTCGATCACGCGGTCGAGCGTGGTGTTGGCAGGCGGCAGGATGTTCAGCATCCTCACCGAGCCCTCTTTGACTAGCAGGAAACCGATGGGCTCGATGCGTATGCCGGCCCCGCTCCCGCCGGCGAAGCCGCTGCGCTGCTTCACAAGATCGGAGCCGCCGTGGCCGAAGCCGAAGCTGACCCGGGAAACCGGCACGAGCGTGACGCCGTCGGGCGTTGTTATAGGCTCGCCCACAACGGTGTTTACGTCCACCATTTCCTTGATTTTAGACATGCTGGCCTGCAGGAATTCCGCCATCGGGGTCTGCATCTGTTCCATCGTTATCCTTCCTTTCTTCTTTGGCGGCCGCGGAGCTCTTGGCCGCGGCGCGTTTTATTCTCAGCAGGCCGAAAGCGGCCGCTATCAGTACGGCTAATATCCTCCCGAGGCTTATGGTCACGGTTATCTCGGCATCCGCACGGCACTCTGTGCTCTCAAAGTCCGGGGCGATTTGTATGTCCCGCCGCCGTATGTCCCAGCCGCGGCCTGCAAGGCCCTCGATTATACCCGCCGCGGCGTTGGCATAGCCATAAAGCATCGCCGTATTGTAAGGGTCCTCAGCCGCGGCTACGAAGTGGATCATAAGGTTGTTCACCGTGAACTTCCTGCGGAAGCGGTCAAGCGTGGAGAGCGCCAGCTTCAGGAGCTGCGGTATCTGCTCCTTCGTGAGCCCGAGCGGAAGGCCCTTTTTGCCCTCCTGCGCCTCTGCTTCTGAGGGCTGCTTCTCCTTTTTGGGCTTCTTTTCCCGCTTTGCCTTTTCCTTGGCGGGCTTTTTCTTCTCTTTAGCGGGTATCAGGCCGATATTGAACCAGAGTACCCGGGCGTCCACCGCCAGCTCCCCGCCGATGTAGGCTATGTGCGCGCCGAACGGCACCACAAGCACGAGCACAATGAGCAGAAAAACAGCCAGCAGTATCCATAGCACAACCGTCAAGCGTCATCACCCCCGGCGTCCATCTGAAGCTCAAGCTGCTCGCCGCGGCCCTTCAGCTCATCGATAGCCTCCCGCAGCTTGTCCATTCCGTCCGTCGCGGACATATCCGGCAGCGGCGGCAGTTCGTCGAGCGAGCTCACGCCCATGACTCTCAGGAAAGCGTCCGTCGTGCGGTAGAGCGTGGGCCGGCCCGGCGCTTCGAGCCTTCCCGCGGGCGCAATCAGGCCCTTGTCGGCCAGCGAGGAGACGGTGTACGAGCTGTCCACGCCCCTCACCTGCTCCACATACGCCCTTGTGACCGGCTGGAAATACGCTATTATAGCCAGAGCCTCGAGCGCGCTCTGTGAAAGGCGCGGCGGCGCGCGGTGTTCTATTGCCCTCGCGGCCTCCTTCGCGAACTCCGGCGACGAGCAGAGCTGGAGGTTCGCGCCAAGGCGCAGCAGCCTTATCCCGCGCCCGTTGGACTCGTACTCTTCCGCCAAGGCGTCCGCGCAGGAATATATGTCCTCCTCCGCCACGCCGAGGGCGAGCGAGAGCCGGGCCGCAGGCAGCGGCTCCCCGGAGGCGAACAGGATGGCCTCTATGGCGGATTTGAGCTTTTCGTCAGTCATGTTCACTCCTCAATGGCCTCAATGATGCTCTCCACATCGCCGCCGGCGAAGGAGACGTCTATCTCCCCGTCCTCGCGGTCCGTCAATATAATACTGCCCATTGCGCACAGTTCCAAAACCGAAAGGAACGACGCGACAAGCTCCGACCGGCTGCCCGCCGAGGCGTATATCTCCCTGAGCGTGCGCTTCCCGCCGCTGAGGAGGGTTATCAGCTCCCGGCTCTTTTCCCGGACGCCGTATACGATGCGCTTCGGCGCGATGTTCTCCATCGCGGGCGGCCCGGGGAGCCTTGCGTCAGTGCGCGAAAACACCCCAAGGAGGGCCGACAGCAGCTCCGACGCCTCGTGGCGGTAGGCGTATTCCCTCGCGTCCCGCGGCAGGGGCTCCTGCTGGCGGGTGAAAAGCCTGAATCCAGCCTCCGCCCTCTCAAACAGCTCCGGGAGCACCGAGCGCACGGCCTCGAGCGCGCCGCGGTTTTTCAGCTGCTCGAGCGAACTCATAAGCTGTTCGAGCTCCGTGAGCTCCTGCGGCTCCGGCTCGAGCAGCATCTTCGTCTTTATATACAGCAGGTACGCCGCCATCTGGATAAACTCGCTCGCCACTTCGAGGTCGAGCTCTTCCATCCGGTTCAGGTACTCGAGATACTGGTCCAGTATCTCAGAAACCCGTATGTCGCGAATCTCTATCTTGTTCTTCGAAAGGAGCATGAGTATCAGGCTAAGCGGCCCCTCGAAATCGGCCAGGCTGTCGTGCTCCTTTATAACGCCCTCAAGGTGAAAAGTAGGATTTTCCATATCCGCCCCTCACATCAGCCGCAGAGCGAGCCCAAAGCCCCAGTCGGCTACAGCGAACAGCCTGTTGAACACCCAGCCCGTAACGCGTCCGAGGGGGTTCAGGCCGGAGAGATCGCCCAATATGATCAGCGCGAAGAGAAAAATTGTCCCATACCTCTCGTATCGCATGAGCTGCATATACGCCCTGTCTGAAAGGAAGGAATAGAGCACCTTCGACCCGTCGAGCGGAGGGATCGGGATGATGTTGAAAAGCGCCAGGGCCAGGCTCAGATATGCAGTGAGATAGAGCCCCTCGTTCAGGTAATACAGCGCCCCGCCCCTTGAATATGCCGCCGGGGCAGACAAGCCGTACAAAAACAGCGCTATCAGGCATATAAACAGGTTCATCAGCGGCCCCGCCGCGGCCGTCACGGCCATGTCGCGCCGCGGATTTTTGAACTTCCGCATGTCCACCGGCACCGGCTTCGCCCAGCCGAAGCGGAAAACCACCATCATAACAAGGCCGGCAAGGTCTATGTGCTTCAGCGGGTTCAGAGTAAGCCGCCCCATACGCTTCGCCGTGTCGTCGCCGAGGCGGTAGGCGGCGTAACCGTGCGCACACTCGTGCAGCGTTATACATATAAGGGCGGGTATGACGGAGAGTGCAATCTCAATAAGGTACGACCAGTCCAGCCCTCTCCATATCGCTTGCAAAGTATGCATCGGCTCACCTCATGAAAATAATTATAGCAATTTCTGCCCCCGAATACAAGTGCGCCGTGAAAAAGCGCGAAAAAAGTCGCCGCCCCGCGTATGCGCGCGGGGCGGCAGTTTATATGTTCGCAAATATGCGCGAGAGCAGCTCATCCCGGCCGGTTCCCTTCTCCGCCGAGAAGGCGATTACCGGGACTTCTTCTGGCAGGCCCAGAGCCTCCCGCACCGTGGCCGGCGCGGCGGACGCAGCCGTTTTAGAGATTTTGTCGCTCTTGTTCGCAACGACCGCGAACGGCCTGCCGGTGTTTTTGAACCACTCGGCCATCGTGACGTCGTCCGCCGTGGGTTTGTGCCGGATATCCACTATCAGGATGCCGAACGTAATCAGCTCCGGCTCGGCGAAAAAGCTCTCCATGAGCTTTGCCCAGCGGTCCCTTTCCCCCTTCGCCACCGCCGCGTAGCCGTATCCCGGCAAGTCCACGAACCAGCACCTGCCGTCTATGCGGAAGTAGTTCACGTGCACCGTTTTACCCGGGGTCGCGCCAACGCGGGCAAAATTCTTCCGGTTCAGCAGCCGGTTTATTACCGAGCTCTTGCCGACGTTGGACTTGCCCGCGAACACGATGCGCGGCAGGCTGTCTCTTACAAAGCCCTGAGGCGAGGCGGCGGACTTGACAAACTCCGCATTATTCAGGTTGAGCCCCGCCATATCACTGTCCTATCCTCGCCCCGGCGTCCGGCACCGGCTGCGGCACCGGCGCGGTGGCCGCGGTGCGCTCCTGCCGCTCGCTCTGGGCGTCCTCCCGGGCCGCAAGGCGGTTGAGCGCGGTGTCGAGTATCGCGTCCACATGGTCGGCTGTGACAAAGCGCAGGCTGTGCCTCACGCTCTGGTCTATCTCATCGAGGTCGGCCTCGTTCCCCGCGGGTATTATAACGGTGGAGACCCCGGCCCTGAGCGCGGCCATGGTCTTCTCCTTCAGCCCGCCGATGGGCAGGATACGCCCCCGCAGCGTGATTTCACCGGTCATGGCAAGGTCGCGGCGCACCGGGATCCCGGTCAGCGCGGAGATTACGCCGATGCAGATGGTGATGCCGGCCGAAGGGCCGTCCTTGGGCACTGCCCCCTCCGGGAAATGGATGTGGATATCCTTCTTGCGGTAAAACTCCGGGTCTATCCCGAGCTGCGACGCGCGGCTGCGGATATAGCTTATCGCCGCCTTGCAGCTCTCCTTCATCACGTCGCCGAGGTTGCCGGTGAGCTCGAGGTGCCCCGCGCCGTCAACGACGTTCACCTCAACGTCCAGCACCTCTCCGCCGACAGCCGTCCAGGCAAGGCCGCGCACAAGGCCGACCTCGTCCCTCGGGTAAATCGCGTCCGGCTTGTATCTGGGCACTCCGAGCAGCGGCTCAAGCATCCCCGCGCGGACGTTCAGGCTCTTGTACTCTCCTTGGGCTATACCCGCGGCGCACTTGCGGCAGACCGCCGCTATTTCGCGCTCGAGCAGCCTCACGCCGCTCTCGCGGGTGTAGAGGGATATGATCTCGCGTATCGCGTCGTCGCTGATGCGCAGCGTGCGCCCGTTGAGCCCGTGCTTTTCGCGCTGCTTCGGAAGCAGGTGCCGCCTGGCTATCTGGAGCTTTTCCTCGTCGGTATAGCTCGTGAGCTCGATTACCTCCATGCGGTCGAGCAGCGGGCGTGGGATCGTATCGGTCGTATTGGCCGTCGTTATGAACAGCACGTCGGAGAGGTCGACGGGAATCTCCATATAGTTGTCGCGGAAGTGGCAGTTCTGCTCGAAATCCAGCGCCTCGAGCAGCGCGGCGGAGGGGTCGCCGCGGTAGTCGCTGCCGAGCTTGTCGATCTCATCGAGCACCATCAGCGGGTTCATGCTCCCCGCCTGTATCAGCCCGGAGACGAGCCTGCCCGGCATCGCGCCGATATACGTCTTTCTGTGGCCGCGGATTTCGGCCTCGTCGTGCACACCGCCGAGCGCCACGCGCGAGAGCTTGCGGTTCGTCGCCCGGGCAATGCTCATCGCTATGCTCGTTTTGCCCGTCCCCGGGGGGCCGACAAGGCAGATCACCCCGCCCTTCACTTCCGGCGCGAGCTTGCGCACGGAGAGGAACTCGATTATACGCTCCTTCACCTTGTCGAGGCCGAAGTGATCCTCGTCGAGCATCTTGCGCGCCTTTTTGATGTCAATTGTCTCTTTCGTGCGGATGTTCCATGGCACATCGAGGCAGGTGTCGAGATAGCTGCGTATCACCGAGCCCTCGGCCGAGCCGTACGGCTGGCGCGAAAGCCGGCTGACCTCCTTGAGCAGCTTCTCCTCTGTCTCGTCGTCAAACCCGGTGGCGAGGATGCGGCTGCGGTAGTCGTCAAGCTCCTGCGGCGTGTCGTCCTCACCGAGCTCGGACTGGATTATCTTCATCTGCTCGCGCAGGAAGTACTCTCTCTGGTTGCGGTTCATGGCCTCCTGCGTGCTCTCGTTCAGCTCGCGCTCTATGCTGAGCAGCGAGAGCTCGCGCGTGAGCATGCGGCAGAGGGCGGAAAGCCGTCTTGACGGGCGCAGCTCCTCGAGCAGGCTCTGCTTCTCCCGCGGCTTGAGGTAGATGTTCTGTGCTATGAAATCGGAGACATAGGCCGCGTCCGTGCTCGTCATGATGTTTATGACGCTCTCCGGGGCGACGCTGCCGGAAATCTCGGCATACTCCCCGTACAGCGCAGTGCACCTGCGGCAGAGCGCCTCGGTCTTGACCGTGGTTTTTTCGCTCACGTCCGGCATCGGCTCGATCTCCGCGAACATGCAGGGCGAGTCCATCGTGACGCTCTCGATCCTGCCGCGCGCCGCGCCCTCGACCATGACGCGTACGGTCTTACCGCCAGGCTGGCGGAGCATCTGCCTCACCCGGCATACCGTGCCTACCCGGTAGATATCGTCGAGGAACGGCACATCCTTGGAAATTTCCTTCTGCGCGGTGAGGAAAATCACCTGGTCCGCACCCATGGCAAAGTTCAGCGCCGCCACGGACATTGGCCTCTCCACGTCAAAGTTCAGCAGCATCCCCGGGAAAACCGAAAGCCCCCTGAGCGGGAGCACTGGCAGAGTACGCCGGCTGTTGAATTCAAAATCACTCATTAATAGCACTCCTTCCTGGAGTATAGGGTCCCTTTATTATATGCCGTATCACCGAGGAGGCGGGTGCGCGAAACACCCGCCTCCGAAAAAAATTTCAGGATACGCTCTCCCCGGCCTTGCTCCGGTGTATCACAAGCGGCTCCGTGCCGTTCCGCACGCAGTCCGCCGTGACTACGACCCTCTCTATGCTGGGGTCCGACGGCACCGTGTACATGATGTCCGTCATCAGCTTTTCCATTACGCTGCGCAGGCCGCGCGCGCCAATCTTCATCTCGATGGCCCTGTCGGCTATGGCGCCGAGGGCCTCGTCCTCGAACTCGAGTTCCACCCCGTCGTAGGCGAGCAGGGTCTTGTACTGCTTCGTCATGGCGTTTTTCGGCTCGGTGAGGATGCGGACAAGGTCGTCGCGCTTGAGCGAATCGAGCGAAGTGAGCACCGGGAGCCTGCCTATAAGCTCGGGGATTATGCCGAACTTGAGCAGGTCGTGGCTCTGCACCTCGCTGAGGAGCTCGCCCACGTCCCTTTCGGCAGAGGACTTGATGTCCGCGCCGAAGCCCATGGACTTGCGGTCCGTGCGCCTTTCGATGATCTTGTCAAGCCCGTCGAAGGCACCACCGCAGATGAACAGGATGTTCGTCGTGTCCACGTGTATGAACTCCTGGTGCGGGTGCTTGCGCCCGCCCTGGGGCGGCACGCTCGCCACCGTGCCCTCGAGCAGCTTGAGCAGCGCCTGCTGCACTCCCTCGCCGGACACGTCGCGCGTGATGGAGGTGTTTTCGCTCTTGCGAGCTATCTTGTCGAGCTCGTCGACATAGATTATGCCCTTCTGAGCCCTCTCCACGTCGAAATCCGCGGCCTGGAGCAGCTTGAGCAGGATGTTCTCCACGTCCTCTCCCACATAGCCCGCCTCGGTGAGCGTCGTTGCGTCCGCTATGGCGAACGGGACGTTCAGCATCTTCGCGAGCGTCTGGGCAAAGAGGGTCTTGCCGCTGCCGGTGGGGCCGATGAGCAGTATGTTGCTCTTCTGGAGCTCCACGTCGCTTTTCCCGCCGTGCAGTATGCGCTTGTAGTGGTTGTAAACAGCCACGGAAAGGACAATTTTAGCCCTCTCCTGCCCTATGACATACTCGTCAAGGTGCGCACGTATCTCCGCTGGCCTGGGCAGCCGATCCATGCTGAGCCCGCCCTCTGCCTTGGGGGCCTCCTGGGGCTGGTCCTGCGGGTAGCCCTCGTCGATTATACTCATGCACAGCCGGACGCACTCGTCGCAGATATACGCCCCGTTGCCGGCTATCAGCCTGTTTACAAGCGACTGCGGTTTGCCGCAGAATGAGCATCTGATGCTCCTGCGGTCATCTGTTTTAGCCATTTTGCTCCTTCCGGCGGAGACTCCGCCAGTTAACGATGATAGATGACCTCGTCAATAAGGCCGTACTTGACCGCCTCTTCGGCGGGCATGAAGTTGTCGCGCTCGGTATCGACTGCAACCTTCTCCACGCTCTGCCCGGTGCAGTCGGCGAGGATCTGGTTGAGCTTTTCGCGTGTGCGGAGCATCCACTCGGCCTGGATCTTGATGTCACTGGCCTGGCCCTTCGTGCCGCCGGAGGGCTGGTGGATCATTATCTCCGCGTTGGGCAGCGCGAGGCGCTTTCCCTTGGTGCCGGCGGCAAGCAGAACGGCGCCCATGCTGGCAGCCATTCCCACGCAGATGGTGCTCACGTCGCATTTTATATACTGCATGGTGTCGTAAATCGCCATGCCGTCGGTAACGGAGCCGCCGGGGCTGTTTATATAGAACTGTATGTCCTTGTCGGGGTCCTGGCTCTCGAGATACAGGAGCTGGGCCACGACGAGGCTCGCGGTGGTGGAATTCACTTCCTCGCTGAGCATAACTATCCTGTCGTTCAGCAGGCGGGAGAAAATATCATAGCTCCGCTCGCCGCGCGAGGTCTGTTCCACAACGTACGGTACCAAACTCATTATATGAACTCTCCTTTCGGGTATTTACTGTAAGAGAGCATAACCGGATGAGCGCCCGGTTAGTCCTTGTTTTCCTCCTCCGCGGATTCGGAGGCGTCCTCAGCCTTTGCCTCCGCTTCTGCCTTGGGTTCGGTCTTCACCGCGGTGTCGTAAATGACAGAAGCGGCCTTGCGGCGCACGAGGTCGCGCGTCATGAGCTCCTCGTCTATCATCTCCTTGACCTTTTCGGCGTTCTCGCCGTAGTCGGCCTCGATCTGCTTATACACTTCCTCCTTGTCCTCGTCGGAGGCCACGATATTCTCGGCCTTCACGATGGCGTCGAGCAGGAGGTCGGCCTGCACCTGGCGGATGGAGGTCGGACGCATCATCTGGTTGAATGCGTCCTCGGTCATGCCGAGCATCTTGACGAGGTCGGCGCGGGACACGTTCCCGCCGATGCCCATGCTCTCGGCATAGTTGCGCAGGAACTCGTCGGTCTTCTCCATGACCATGCCCTCGGGCACCACGGCGGTCATGTTCTCGAGCGCGGCGTTCATCAGCGCGGAGTGGAAGTCGTTGTCGGAGCGCTCGGTGGCCGCCTTGAGCAGCTTCTCGCGCACACTGTTTTTGTACTCCTCAAAGGTGTCGAACTCAGAGACATCCTTAGCGAACTCGTCGTCGAGCTCGGGGAGCTGCGGCTCGCGCACGGCGTGGATCTTCACCTTGAAGGTGGC
>DVGA01000020.1 GCA_018712985.1 Candidatus Scatomorpha intestinavium | reverse complement strand
CTTGTCAAAAAGAAACCCCTCAGACTCCAACCAAACTGCGTTTGGATGCATAGCGCGGCCCAAAGGGCCGCGAAAAGGCAAAAAGAGGTCGTCCTGAAGGGTGAATGAGTTAATTGCATCGCCGACCGTGCAAGGCTTCTCTTCGCTCGCGGCACTGACGGGTAGTTGTCGAAGCGCTTTTCGCCGCGGAGCGGCGCTATGCCTCCAGGCGCAGCCTGGGGTGGCATGAGTTGCTATTGGAGTGCAGAAATAAGGCAATTATGTACATGTCAAACAGAGAGCAGATTATAATTTCAAATATTCCGAAAATATCAGCGATCTACTTTGCGTTGCTGGAAAACGGATATGATTATTATGCCATGGGACGGAGCCGTGGACATATCTCGAACATCCAGGAGTACATTGGAACCGAGAAGATTGCCGCTCCCTTCTTCGCGGCAGTGAAGCAGAACACCTGTGAGGTCTATCCATATTGGCCGCGTGCTGCAATTCTGGAAACGGCATCGTTTTATCTGTCACCGGACGGTTCGCATTTCCAGGACCGTGATGCTCTGCGCAATCAAATAATGAATGCCTCCAACATTGCGGACCGTGAGCGGGATCAAAGATTGTGGGATTGGATAGCCGGCTTCCCAACAGCTCTCTCCGAGATTTTGGATTGCGAGGCTTTCAGGAATTATCTAAAATGGGAGGAGAAATGGCTTGACGCACAAAATCTCAGGCACGGAACAGAGCTCCGGGCTATTAAGAATTGCCTGGATGTGTGCGTCTCCAGGTACAGCTCCCCGGTGCAGGATATTCAGATCGTTATCAATCCGATCAAGTGCGTTTACTCCGCTGACTTCCACATGTACGGAAACCGCTTTGTTTTCTGTTCCGGCATATTCAGGCCAGAGTCTGTAATACATGAGTTTTTGCACCATGTTGTCCATCCTGCTGCCGTGGAAATTGCGGATATTGTTACGGCGGCCAGTCTGATATATCCGGACATTGATGAATCCTACTATTTATCCGATGATAGTGTGGGCAGGCTGAACGCCTTTGAAGAATATGCGGTTCGAAGACTGACAACGGATGTTATGAATAATAAATTTCCCAAAGAACTTATTTCATATTTGAAAGAGTTGGTATAGGGCGGTTTTTGTAAAAAGGCACCGTGAAATCTCGCTTTAATGAGGTTTGCAAGGGCACGCCCTTGTACCCGCCCCGCGGACGCGGTCTGCCAGCTCGCGGCCGGAGGCCGCGCTATGCTTCCACACGCAGTGTGGCCGCCCCGCCGCGCCTTTGGCGCGGCGCTATGCCTGCGGGCGCTGCCCGCTCGCGGCGCTTCGCGCCGCGCTATACCACCGGGCGTCGCCCGGTGCTTCCACACGCAGCTTGGCCCCACTCTGGGTATAAACCCTCCCCTGCCGGGTAAGAATTACCGCAAAAGGCAAGGGAGGCTTTTTATATGAAGGTATCGGAAATCATGTCCGGCCGCGTGGTGACAATCTGCCAGGACGAGCCGGTGATCGCCGCGGCGCGGCTGCTCAAGCGCATGAACCTCGGCGCGCTGCCGGTGACCGACCGCTCCGGCCGGCTGCGCGGCATGCTCACGGACCGGGACATCGTGCTCCGCTGCGTCGCGTCCGGGGCGGACGCGCGCGAGCTGCGCGTGGCGGACATAATGACCCGCGGCGTCGTCACGGCGGAGCCGGAAACCGAGGTCGCCGAGGCCGCCCGGACAATGGGCGGCGGCCAGGTGCGCCGCCTGCCGGTGGTTGAGGGCGGCAAGCTCGTCGGCATGCTCTCGCTCGCCGACATGGCCCGCAAGTGCGACATGGAGGCCGCCGCCGCGCTCGCCGAAATCTCCACCAACATCCGCCGGCTCAAAAGAGATGAATAATTTTTTCAAAAAACCCCTTTACAAACGCGCGGGGCTGTGCTATTATAAGGCCACAAACAAAAATAAGAATTATTATTGTTTTGGTGGTGAAGATGGAAACTGCACGCAAGCACAGCAAAAAGCGCGAGGCCATACTTGAAGCCCTCCGCTCCGCGAAGGACCATCCCAGCGCCGAGATGCTGTACTCGCGCCTGAAGAGCGTGTATCCCGACCTCAGCCTCGGCACGGTCTACCGCAACCTCGCCTTTTTTATCAACGACGGCGAGATAACAAGAGTGGGCACGGTCGCCGGGCAGGAGAGGTACGACGCGGACACTTCACCGCACGCGCACTTTATCTGCCGCCGCTGCGGCCGGGTGCTCGACGTTGAATCCCCCGCGCTTGAGCGCATGGACGAGACGGTGGAGCTCGAAACCGGCGGGCGGGTCACGGGCCATTCGCTGAGCTTCTTCGGCGAGTGTGCGGATTGCCTGGTGGAAACGGCCGTATGAGCCGTTTACATATGTGAGTTTATAAACATCTGCAATATTATCATTATCAATTACAGGAGGAAAAAAACATGGCAAAGTGGATCTGCAGCGTATGTGGTTATGTTCACGAGGGCGACACTCCCCCCGAGTTCTGCCCCCAGTGCAAGGCTCCGGCCGACAAGTTCAAGAAGCAGGAAGAGGGCGAGATGTCCTGGGCCGCCGAGCACGTTGTCGGCGTGGCGAAGGGCGCCCCTGAGGAGATCATCGAGGGCCTGCGCATGAACTTCAACGGCGAGTGCAGCGAGGTCGGCATGTACCTGGCCATGGCCCGCGTCGCCCACCGCGAGGGCTATCCCGAGATAGGACTCTACTGGGAGAAGGCCGCCTATGAGGAGGCCGAGCACGCCGCCAAGTTCGCCGAGCTCCTCGGCGAGGTCGTGACCGACTCCACCAAGAAGAACCTCGAGATGCGCGTCGAGGCCGAGAACGGCGCCACTGCCGGCAAGTTCGAGCTGGCCAAGCTGGCCAAGCAGCTGAACCTGGATGCCATCCACGACACCGTCCATGAGATGGCCCGTGACGAGGCCCGCCACGGCCGCGCGTTCGCCGGACTGCTGAAGCGCTACTTCGGCAAGTAAGCACGGGGAAAGGAGCCATATACAATGAAGTATGTCTGCCCCTGCGGCTATGAGTACGATCCCGCCGTCGGCGATCCCGACAACGGCGTGGCCCCCGGCACTTCCTTTGAGGAACTCCCCGAGGACTGGTGCTGCCCGGTCTGCGGCCTGAGCAAGGACATGTTCAGCGCCGAGTAAGCGAAAAAATAAAAAGGAGAGGGCGACCTCTCCTTTTTATATTGTACAGGCATGAAAAAAGCGTGGGGAGCCAGGCTGCGCCTGGAGGCATAGTGCCGCGCGAGCGCGGCAGGGCTGCGATGCGGAGGTATAGCGCGCCGGCTGCACCGGCGCGGGGCGCGTCTTAAAAACCGCGCTCTATAACAAAAAGCGCAACCGGTTACCGGTTGCGCTTGATATTTATTTCGCGGCCTTGGCCTTCTCGCACAGGGCGGTGAAGGCGGCGGGGTCGTGGATGGCGGTCTCGCTGAGCATCTTGCGGTTCATGTCGATGCCGGCGAGCTTCAGGCCGTGCATAAAGGTGGAGTAATTCATGCCGTTCAGCTTGCAGGCGGCGGAAATACGGGTTATCCAAAGCTGGCGGAAGTCGCGCTTCTTCTGCTTGCGGCCGGCGTAAGCATAGCGCCCAGACTTCATCACCTGTTCTTTGGCCATCTTGAAGTGGCGGGACTTGCTGCCCCAGTAGCCCTTCGCGAGGCCAAGCATCTTGTTCCTTCTCTTGCGCGTCATCATCGCGCCTTTGACTCTGGCCATTGTGCTGCCTCCTCCTTATTTATACGGGATCATGCGCTTGATGGCGGATTCGTTGGTAACGTCCGCATAGGTGCCCTGACGGAGGCCTCTCTTGCGCTTGGTGTCTTTCTTGGTGAGAATGTGGCTCTTGTAGGCGTGAGCGCGCTTGACCTTGCCGGTCTTGGTGAGGTTGAACCTCTTCTTCGCGCCGCTGTGGGTCTTAAGTTTCGGCATGGCTTATTAACTCCTTCCTGATGGGTTGGGTGCTTACTCGTTGGTGGCCGCGCTCTCCGCGGCGGGGGCGCCTTCCTTCGGCGCCTTGGGCTTGGCCGGCTTCTTTGCCGGCTGCTGGGGCTTGGGGGAGAGGAAAATGGACATGTTCCGTCCCTCTAATTTCGGCTGCTTGTCAAGGTTGGAAAGCTCGGCGCAGCGCTCGGCGAAGTCGCGCAGGAGCTGCTCGCCGATGTTCGTGTGCGCCATCTCGCGTCCGCGGAAACGCACGGTGACCTTCAGCCGGTCCCCGTCGGCAAGGAACTTCTGCCCGTTGCGCAGCTTGACAAGGAAGTCGTTCTCGCCGATGCCGGGGGACATCCTTATCTCCTTGACCTCCACGATGCGCTGGTTCTTGCGCGCTTCCTTCTCCCTCTTGGACTGCTCGAAGCGGTACTTGCCGTAGTCCATTATCTTGCAGACGGGGGGAGTGGAGCCCGGCGCGATTTTTACGAGGTCGAGGTCCTTCTGCACGGCGATGTCCAAAGCGGCTGCCGAGGACATGATCCCAAGCTGCTCGCCGTTTTCGCCGATCAGGCGCACCTCACGGTCGCGGATTTCTTCGTTGATCTGGTACTCAGTGACGGCTATTAAAAACACCTCCAATTGACGTGCCGGTCGCGCAAAAAACGCGGATACCACCGGCATCCGCGCGCAAAAACATCCTTCCGCCCTCTCTGGAGGATGGACGCTCGTATTGACCGCGGCGCGCTGAGCGGCCGGGTGAGAACGGCGGATACCGTACTGCTTTGTTTTAAGAGCTTTGCTATTATACCAGCCCCTGCCGCCGCTGTCAAGCGCGATTTTATTTTTTTCGCGCATTGCGCGCCGTTTTTTGTTGTGCCGCCGGGCGCGGGCGTGATAAGATTAGGTGAAGCCGCGCATGCTTCGGAAGGGACGTGGAAATATGGACTGGCTGGAAGAAGCCGCCGCGAAACTTAAAAGGGAAAATACCGTCCTGTTCTCAAAGGGCTCCGAACTGCTGGGGGATCTGGCCCTCCTCCTGCCGGAGCAGGACGGGCGGACAGTGGTGCTGTGGGCCCTTGATCTCGCCGAAGGCTCGGTGAAGGAGCTCGAGGCCGGACACCCCGGCGAGGCGCGCCCGCGCGAGGCCCTGCTGGCTGCGCGCGAATGGGCGGCGGGCCGTATAAAGATGCGCCGGGCGCAGCGCTGCATACTGGACTGCCACGCACTTGCAAAGGAGCTGGACCGCCCGGAGGACGCCGCGCTGTGCCATGCCGTGGGGCAGGCCTGTTCCGTCGTCCACACCGCGGGGCATGCACTTGGATATCCCATGTATGAGCTCACTTCCATGGTGTACAGGCTTGGGCCTGAAAACTGCCGCGAAGCCATCGAGGCAAGGGCGCGGGAGTACGTTTCGCGCCTGCTCTGCTGGGCGGGGCGGTTGGACGAATACGAGGGGAGCTGGGCAGGTTTCATGCTCGCCCGCCCTGCCGGAGGCGGCTTGACATGCAGGTAATAGAGCTTACTCACACGATAAGTGAGGGCATGCCGGTGTTTCCGGGCGACCTGCCGCCCGAGCTCGCCGCGGCGGACAGCTATGAAGAGAGCGGCTTCCGCCAGGCTGCCCTGAAGATATATACGCACACCGGGACGCATATAGACCCGCCCGCCCACGTTTACCCTCACGGCCGCACGCTGGACGCCTTTCCCGCCGGGCAGTTTGCCGGCAGCGCGCTCGTGATAGACTGCCGCGGCCTCCCCGCCGGGGCGGAGATAACTGTGGATGCGATAGAAGCGCACGGCAGCGCGGCGCGGGAGGCTGATTTCCTGCTTTTCAACACGGGCTGGGACAGGCTCTGGGGAGAAGAGGCGTACTTCCGCGGCTACCCCTGCCTCGGCCGCGGGGCCATAGACCTGATCCTATCCCTCGGCTGCAAGGGCATAGGGCTCGACACGCCCGGCCTCGACCCGGTGGAGGACGCCGCCCTGACGCGCCACCGCCTCCTCCTCGCCGGGGACATAATATGTGTAGAAAACCTGGCAAACCTCGGCGCCTGCCCCAAAGGGCCCTTCCTGTTCTGCTGTCTGCCGCTGAAAATAGCGGGCAGCGACGGTGCGCCCGCCAGGGCCGTGGCCATAACGGACTGAAATTCCCGATACCCGCGCATGAAAGGACCCCTCATTTGAAACTCCAGACCGCAATTTCACGCTTTTCCCTCGCCGCCGGCGCGCTCTGCCTCGCCGCCATAAGCCGCCGCAGGCGTGCCGGGGGAACCTCCGGCGGGGATGCGCCGTCAATATATCCCGGCAGTGGACAATCCGCCGGAAACGGTGTATAATATCCGCGCTTACAGACTGCCGGGAGGGCTTTTCTTGTCGTACCTGACCTATATTTTCCCCATCGCCGCCGCGCTCTGCGTGATATACATGGCCTGGCGCTGGATGCCAATATTCGCGGACCCGTTTGAGAACGCGCGGGAGGACGTCCCGCCGGATGAGGGCGTGGAGACGCCGAAAAGGGCGCGGAAGGCGCTCAGCTTCTCATCCCCGGAGGGCCGGATAACCCGGCGCGACGCGCTGATAGCCCTTGTGATAACCCTCGTCTACGCCGCCGCGGCCTTCACCGGGCTGGGCCGGACCTCGTCCCCGCAGAGCTTCTGCAAGTTCACCGAGCGGGGCCGCTATGTGGACATCGCCCTTCCGGAGGAGACGGTGGTCACGAAGATCCGCTATTTCTGCGGCCTTCACACCGGCCGCTATTCCGTCCAGCTCTCGCAGGACGGCGAAAACTGGACGGACGCCGGCTCGCTCGAGCAGAGCTACACTGAAATTTTCAAGTGGATGGACAGCACGGAGGAGGACTATACCCCCGGCTCCGCGCGCTATGTCAGGCTGATAGCCTCCGACGAGCTCTGGCTGGGCGAGATAGCGCTCTACGGCGCGGACGGGGAGAGGATAGACGCCTCCCTCCTTGAGTATGACGCCGGCTGCGCCCCGCTCTTCGACGAGCAGGACACCGTCCCGGAGGAGATAAGCTACCTCAACAGCACGTATTTCGACGAGATTTACCATGCCCGCACCGCGGTGGAGCAGATCGAGGGCGTCTACCCCTACGAGATAACCCACCCGCCGCTGGGCAAGCTGATAATCGCCGCCGGCATACAGCTCCTCGGCCTCACGCCCTTCGGCTGGCGCTTCGCCGGCACGCTGTTCGGCGCGCTGATGCTGCCGATACTCTATTCCTTCCTGAAGCGGATGCTCCGCTCCACTTCCGTAGCCGCCTGCGGGACGGTCATCTTCGCTTTCGACTTCATGCACTTCGTGCAGACCCGCATCGCCACGATAGACACTTACGCCGTTTTCTTCATCCTGCTGATGTACCTCTTCATGTGGCGCTTCGTCAGCGGCGGGAAATGGCGCTATCTCGCCCTGTCGGGACTGTTTTTCGGCCTCGGCGCGGCCAGCAAGTGGACGTGCATTTACGCCGGGGCGGGCCTTGCGGTGATCTGGCTCATCTACTGGATAACCCGGCGCCGGCGCGAGGGCTTCTGGCGGGATTTCATCTCGAACTGCCTCTTCTGCCTCGTGTTTTTCGTCGCGCTCCCGCTGGCTATATACTACGCAAGCTATTATTTCTACGGCACCGCCCGCGGGCTCGGGGGCGGCGTGGGCATGTTCTTCACGCGCGACTACTTCGACATCGTGTGGGACAACCAGGTGTACATGTGGGAGTACCACTCCGACCTCGTGGCGGAGCACCCCTACTCCTCCCGCTGGTATCAGTGGCTGGTGGACGCCCGGCCGATACTCTATTACCTCGAGCGCTTCGACGACGGGACAAAGAGCGCGTTCGGCGCGTTCATGAACCCGATATTCTGCTGGGCGGGCCTGCTCGCCGTGGTGGCGAACGCCATCCTCGCCGTGAAGGACCGCGACGGCCGCGCGCTGTTCATAGTGACCGGCTACCTCGCCCAGCTTTTGCCCTGGGTCCTCGTCACGCGGCTGACCTTCGCCTATCACTACTTCCCCTGCGAGGTGTTCATGCTCCTCGCGCTCTGCAACGTGTTCACCCGCCTGCGCGAGCGGCAGCCCTGGACCGCCAACCGGCAGATGTATGTCTTCACCGCGGCCTGCGTGCTGCTTTTCATAGCCTTCTACCCGGTGCTCACCGGCGTGCGCACGCCCACCTGGTACACGACGGGCTTCCTCAAGTGGTTCCCGAGCTGGCCGTTCTGAGCCGGGCGGGAGCGCGCACAACTTTTGTTTGGGAGAGATATAATACATGTTCCTTGCAGACTATCATGTACACAGCAGCTGCTCCTTTGACGCGGACGGCAAGGCCCGCATGTCGGAGATGGCCCGCGCGGAGCTCAGGCGCGGGATAACCGAGGTCTGCTTCACCGACCACTGCGACATCGGCACGCCCGAGACAATACAGCTCGGGCCGAACAGCTTCTACCTGCCCAAGTCCCAGGGCCACCAGTTCATCGAGGCCATGGAAAAGGCCCCGGAGGGCATAGAGATCAAGCTCGGGCTCGAGCTCGGCGAGGGCAACCACGACCCCGCCCGCGCCAAGCGGATCTACGCCATGCCGGAGTACGACTTCATCCTCGGCTCGCTGCACAACCTGCGGGACGAGCGGGACTTCTACTACCTTAAATATGAGAGCGCCGAGCAGTGCGAGGGGCTCTATGAGCGCTACCTCGAGGAGCTGATAGAGCTCGCCGGCATCCCCTGCTTCGACACGATGGCCCACATCGGCTACTGCCTGCGCTATATGCACCGCCAGGGGCTGGACGTCGAGATGGGGATGGACCGCTTCGGCGACAGGATCGACGTCCTGCTCAAAACCCTTATCGAAAACGGCCGCGGCATAGAGCTCAACTGCGCCGACCTGGCCGACGGCGGGCGCAGCAACCCGATGCACCTCACCTTCCCCTCGGTGGAGGTGCTCCGGCGCTACCGCGAGCTTGGCGGCGACATCGTCACCGTCGGCTCGGACGCTCACAATATAAAGTCCGCCGGCGTCGGCGTGGCGGAGGGGTACGAGCTCCTTATGGCCAACGGCTTCAAGTACGTCGCCACCTACAAGCACCACAAGGCCGAGTTCAAGCGCCTCGGCGGCTGAAGCCGCCCGGCGCGGCCGCAGCAGGACCGCCGCCGCTGTGAACGCGGCTGCCGATACTCAGATTTCAAGGAGGTAAAAACCATGATAGCCATTGGATGCGACCACGGCGGTTATCAGCTCAAGCAGGCGGTCATCCGCCACCTGGCCGACCGCGGCATAGACTTTCACGACTTCGGGACCTACAGCGAGGAGAGCTGCGACTACCCCGAATACGGCGAGGCCGTCGGCCGCGCGGTGGCCTCGGGCGAGTGCGAGCTCGGCATCGTGATCTGCGGCACCGGCATCGGCATCTCCATCGCCGCTAACAAGGTGCGCGGCGTGCGCGCCGCCGTCTGCGGCGACTGCTTCTCCGCGGAGATGTGCCGCCGGCACAACAACGCCAACGTCCTCGCGCTCGGCGGCAGGGTCATCGGCCCCGGCCTCGCGCTGAAGATCGTTGACATCTTCCTCTCCACGGGCTTTGACGGCGGCCGGCACGCCCGCCGCGTAGCCAAAATTTCCGAGATAGAGGACAGGTCCTGAGCATGGCCCGCAGGGAAAGGGAGCTGTACCGCGGCAGGCGGCGGCGGCTGAACGTGATAGGCCTTGTGCTCTCGGCCCTGGCCGTGCTCGCCATAGTGGCCGTCGTCCTCTTCTACTCCTTCCAGAAATACATCGTCTACGACCAGGACGGCATCTCGCTCGAGCTGCCGCTGCTCGCCACGCCCGAACCGGTCGACGAGTCCGGCGAGAGGGTGTTCGAGGAGGTGCAGGTACAGCTCGAGATAGGCGAGGCCGACTATTCGAATGTGGAGGCCGTCGCTGGCGAGGGCCTCGGCGAGCTGCGCGCGGTTTTCGTGCCCGCCGCGAGCGTGAACTCCGTCTCCGTGCAGTCGTACGTGAACCTCATGGGCAGCTACAACGCCAACGCCCTCGTGCTCGAGGTCAAGCCAACCAGCGGCCAGCTCGTCTGGGCCTCCTCGTCGGAGACGGCGGAAGGCTTCGGCGTGAACGGCACGCAGAACATGGCCAGCCTTGTCCAGGCGCTGAAGGAGCAGGACATCTACCTTGTCGCCCAGGTGAGCTGCCTCGTGGACGATTTGATGAGCGAGCGCGCCTCCTCCTCGGCCCTCCGGCTCATCGACGGCTCCCCGCTCACGGACTCGCAGGGCGGCTGGCTGGACCCGTACAGCTCCACCGTCGTGAACTACCTCACCGAGCTCTGCGAGGAGCTCGTGGGCTACGGCTTTGACGAAATACTGCTCAAGGCCGTCTCCCTCCCGGTCACCGAGGCGTCGATCTACTACAGCGCCGAGCTCTCCTCAACGCCGACGCCCACCTCGGCCGTCTGCTCCCTCGCGCAGACGCTCACCTCCGCCGTGCGCTCCGCCGGGGCCTTCGTCTCCGCCGTCATCGACTCCGACCCGCTCGTGAACGGCCAGACGGACCTCTCCGGGCAGAATATCGAGCTGTTCACAAAGGTCTTCGACCGGCTGTGCTGCTATTCCGCCACAGCCTATCAGGCCGGCGTGAACGGCGAGATGCTCACCGACCCCATGACGCTGGGGGACAGCTCGCTCCGCTACGCGCCCATAATGAGCTATGCACCGGGCACGAGCTGCTATATAATCCAGGTCCCCAGCTATCTCATCGGCTGACTTTCCCTCAGCTTCCGCCGCGCGCGGCTTATCTGCTGCTCGCTGTACCCGGTCAGGCGGGAAAAGTCCGCCGCGCTCATCTCCCCGGAAATCACCGGCCCGATCATCGCATACAGCAGGCCCCTCGGCCGCCCGGCCCTCCCGCCGCGGCTGCCGGGGGCTTTTTCCGCCCTGCACCGCTCATAGAGCCGCCCCGTGCAGTAGCGCGCGGGGTATTGGCAGCTCAGGCAGCGCCTTATCTGCTCGCGCGAGTCCCCTCCAGCGGCCTTTACCTCACCTGCCACGCATTATCGCCCCCCACATCCGCTCCGCCGCCCTCCGGCGCTGCTCATCCGCCGGCGCCGCGGGCGTGAATTCCGTGCATCGCTCCCCGGCGGGGCAGGCCCGCCTCCGCCCCGTTTTGAGTATGTACTCGCACATGGGCATCGAGCGGCAGAGCGCCATGTCGAGCCCGGAATAACAGTATTCGCACCCGCGGCACCTTTGTGTGCACAGCCCTCCCCCGTGTTCCGGCATAAGCTCACGCTCCTTTCAGGCAACTTTATCAAGTGTAAGCACAATATAGCAGTACTAATGCAACTTGTCAAGCCTAAAGTTCACGAAGTTTACAAGATAGCCATTAGCTGTGCGCTATATGCACAGCTAAATCACAAAAAAGACTTGCTTTATTTCGCTACTGTGGTAATATAATAACTCGATAGATACTCCACTACATATGAAGGAGCGGACAAAATGAAAAAGACAATAGCACTGCTGCTCAGCCTCGTCATGCTCTTCGCCTTCGCCGCCTGCGGCGAGGCCGACCCTGCGGAGTCGGACGCCGCCGGTGAGAGCGCCGCCCCCGAGGAGAGCACAGCCCCCGAGGAGAGCACAGCCCCCGAGGAGAGCGCCGCCGCAGAGAGCGACCTCGCGGCGATCAAGGAAAAGGGCACCCTCATCGTGGGCATCACCAACTTCGAGCCCATGGACTACCAGGACGAAAACGGCGAATGGATAGGCTTCGACGCCGACCTCGCCAAGGCCTTTGCCGAGAGCATCGGAGTAACGGCCGAGTTCCAGGAGATCGAGTGGGACAACAAGGTCATGGAGCTGGACGGCCACACGATAGACGTGGTGTGGAACGGAATGACCCTCACCGACGAGGTACTCTCCGCCATGGAGTGCTCCAACGCCTATCTGAACAACGCGCAGGTCGTCGTCCTCCCCGCGGACCAGGCGGAGAGCTACCCCGACGTGGAGAGCATGTCCGGCCTGAACTTCGCGGTTGAGAGCGGCTCCGCCGGCGAGCAGATGGCCGTCGAAAACGGCCTGAGCTACACGCCGGTCGTCGACCAGGCCACCGCCGTGCTCGAGGTCTCCTCCGGCACCTGCGACGCCGCGATCATCGACAGCCTGATGGCTGCCGCCATGGTGGGCGAGGGCACCAGCTACGCCGACCTCACCTACACGATCAGCCTCAACAGTGAGGAGTACGGCGTGGGCTTCCGCAAGGGCAGCGACATGTGCGAGGCGCTCAACGAGTTCTTCGTCAGCGCGTGGGCGGACGGCACCATACAGGAGCTGGCCGACACCTACGGCGTCAGCGCCGCGCTCATCCCGCAGGAATAAGCGCGCCGCCCGGAGGCGGCAAACACTAAAGCCCGGAGCAGAGGACGTCTCGCGCGTTCTCTGCTTTTGGCGCGGACAGGAGAGAAAAGCGTCCAAATGTTTGAAACAGTCATATCCGCCCTGAACGAAGGCTTCGTACAGACCCTGAAGCTCTTTTTCATAACTCTCGTCGGCTCGATACCGCTGGGCCTGATAATCTGCTTCGGCTCCATGAACCGCTGGGCGCCCCTCGGCGCGCCCGGACGCCGGAAGCTGGCTTACAAGCAGCGCCTTTCCCGCAAGGTTGAGGACGGCGTCGCGCTGTGCCGGGCGGATATGAGAGAGAGCCTCGCCGCGCGCGCCGACGCGCTCCGCGAGAGGCTCGACGCCGGGGAGGTGCTGAGCGAAGCCGACAGGGGCTTCCTGGAGAAGGCCGGACAGGCGCTTACAGAGGCGAAGTCAAAGGCGCTGCTGCGCCGCACTGAGCGCTCTGCCAAAATACTGCTCGGCTTCCGCCCCATTTCGCTCATAAGCCGACTCATAGTCTGGGTGATACGCGGCACGCCGCTGATGCTTCAGCTGCTGATTATTTTCTACATACCCGGCTATATTTTCGACACGAACCCCTGGGGCTTCGCCGAGGGCAGGTTCGTCGCCGCCGCCATCATGTTCATCATCAACTACGCCTGCTATTTTTCGGAAATCTACCGCGGCGGCATCCAGGGCGTGCCCGCCGGCCAGCAGGAGGCCGGCCAGGTGCTCGGCATGACCAGGGGGCAGATATTCTGGAAGGTCACGCTGCTCCAGATGATAAAGCGCATAGTCCCTCCCATGGCCAACGAGGTCATCACCCTCGTGAAGGACACGTCCCTGGCCCGCATCATCTCCTTCCAGGAGGTCATCTGGGCCGGCTACGCCTTCCTGAAGGGCTCGCACGGCTATTCCGGCCTGATCTGGCCGCTGTTCTTCACGGGCATATATTACCTCATCTTCAACGGCGTCGTCTCGTTTCTGCTCGGCAAGCTCGAGCGCCGGCTTGAGTTTTTCAGGTAAGGAGGGGGACAAAATGCCGGTACTTGAAGTAAAAAACCTCGAAAAGCACTTCGACAAAACCAAGGTGCTCACTGACATCAGCTTCACGCTCGAGCAGGGCGAGGCGCTGACCATAATCGGCTCTTCCGGCAGCGGCAAGACCACTCTGCTGCGCTGCCTGAACTTCCTCGAGACGCCGGACGGCGGTAGCATCTCCGTAAACGGCGAGACGCTGTTCGACGCCGCCGACCCCGCCACCCGCCGCGAGGCGGACGTGCGCAGGAAGCGGCTGCACTTCGGCCTCGTGTTCCAGAGCTTCAACCTCTTCCCGCAGTACACCGCGCTGCAGAACGTCACGCTCGCGCCGGAGTTGCTTGCAAAGGAGCGCGCCGACTATAAGCAGCATAAAAGGGAGATAAACTCCGCCATCGAGGCCGAGGGCCGCGAGCTGCTCGACGCCATGGGCCTGACGGACCGCGCGGAGCACTATCCGCACCAGCTCTCCGGCGGGCAGCAGCAGCGCGTGGCGATCGCGAGGGCGCTCGCGATGCACCCGGACATACTCTGCTTCGACGAGCCCACCAGCGCGCTCGACCCGGAGCTCACCGGGGAGGTGCTGCGCGTGATACGCTCGCTCGCCGAGCAGCGCACTACCATGGTCATCGTCACCCACGAGATGGCCTTCGCCCGCGAGGTCTCCGACCGCGTTATCTTCATGGACGGCGGCGTGATCGTGGAGCAGGGCGGCCCGGAGGTCATCAGCGACCCGCGCGAGGAGCGCACCCGCCGCTTCCTCGCCGGCTACGGCGAGGCAAAATAGGCGCTTTGTTTACAAATTTCCACTTGCATAGCGCGCCGTATTCAATTATCATGGCTGTGTGAAAAAGCGCAGCCATGATTTTTTCTGAAAGGGGGGATATGGCACGCGAGTGAAAAAAACAGCCGCACTGCTCGCCGCCTGCGCCCTTATGCTGGCTCTCGCCGCCTGCGGCACCACCGTGGGCAGCTACCGCGTGCTGGACACGCTGACGGAACAGGAATTTTCCATCGGTTACCGCAGCGGGGACAATGTCCAGCAGTATGTCGAGGCCGCGATCCGCGAGCTCGCCGCGGACGGGACGTTCCACAGCATAGCGCTCAAGTGGTTCGCGGAGGACAACACCTCCTTCCCTTCCCGCTCCGGCGCGCTGGAGAGCGTGGGGACGCCCCAGCCGCGCACGCTGCTTATCGGAGTGGACGTGGACGCCTTCCCCATGAGCTACATAGATGAAAACGGCTCTTACGCCGGCTTCGACGTGGAGGCGGCCACGGCCGTGTGCGAGCGCCTCGGCTGGACGGCGCAGTTCATACCCATAAAGGCGGAAAACGCCTTCGTCGAGCTCTCGAGCGGGAACGTGGACGTGGCATGGGGCGGGCTGAACCTCGTGCTCGGCTCGGGCGAGGACTATGTGATATCCGATACGTACATGTCCAATTCGGTCGTGGTCGTCTCGCGCGCCAACTCGGACGTGCGCTCGATGCGCGGCCTCTCCGGCGCTTCGCTCGCCGTGGACGTGGAGCAGAAGTACATCGAAGCCGTGCTGTCCAACGAGGACCTGATGGAGCGCCCCGCGCAGATAAAGCGCGTGACCGGCGGCGCACAGGCGCTTTTCGATGCGCTGAACACCAATGAGGTGGACGCCATAGTGGTGTACAGCGTGGCGCTGCAGTACTACGCGAAATAAGATGCGCCGGCGCGCGGGGGCAGCGGCCCCCGCGCACCGCTTTACGCGCTCATTTTATTTGACCTTGCGGTTATTGCGTGATATAATTATTCGCCAAGTTATTGTAGAGGGAGAGCGCCGATGTGGGTTTCGGACAAATGGCGGGATTTTGAGCTTTTGGACTGTTCGAGGGGTGAAAAGCTCGAACGGTGGGGCCGCTATACCGTCGTGCGGCCGGACCCCCAGGCCATATGGGACACCCCGCGCAGCGACCGGCGCTGGCAGCACTGCGACGGGCGCTATACCCGCAGCGCCTCCGGCGGCGGGAGCTGGGACCGAGGCAGCCTTCCGGCAAGCTGGCAGATAAGCTACGGGGAGCTGAAATTCAACGTAAAGCCCATGAGCTTCAAGCACACGGGCCTCTTCCCGGAGCAGGCGGCGAACTGGGACTACATCATGCGCAAGATCCGCTCCGCCAGAAGGCCGGTCAGCGTGCTCAACCTCTTTGCGTATACCGGCGCAGCCACCGTGGCCGCCCTTGCCGCCGGCGCGAGCGTCTGCCATGTGGACGCGGCCAAGGGCATGGTGGCCTGGGCGAAGGAAAACGCCGCGTCGAGCGGCGTGGCGGACCGGAGTGTGCGCTGGATAGTTGACGACTGCGCCAAATTCGTCGAGCGGGAGATACGGCGCGGCCGGCGCTACGACGCGATAATAATGGACCCGCCGAGCTACGGCCGCGGCCCGGGCGGCGAGGTCTGGAAAATAGAGGACAACCTTTGGGACTTCGTCAGCCTCACCGCCGGCGTGCTGAGCGACGACCCGCTTTTCGTGATAATCAATTCCTATACCACCGGGCTTTCGCCCTCCGTGCTCACGTACATCACCGAGAGCGTGTTCACGCGCCGCTTCGGCGGCCGGTCGGAGAGCCGGGAGCTCGGGTTGCCCGTGACCTCCACGGGCCTTTGCCTGCCCTGCGGCGCCGCCTGCCGCTGGGAGACTGTTGAGAGGTGAAACCCTTGCCCAATGAGCCCATAATCAGGATAGAGGACCTGCATTTCACATACCCGGGGGACTCGAAGGAGACACTCCGCGGCATAGACCTTGAGATTGCCGCCGGGAGCTTTGTCGCCGTGCTCGGGCACAACGGCTCGGGCAAGAGCACGCTCGCCAAGCTGCTGAACGCCATCCTCCTGCCCACCTCCGGGCATGTCTATGTCGCCGGGGTGGACACGGCGGACGAGGAGCGCCTGCTCGAGGTGCGCGGGACCGTCGGCCTCGTGTTCCAGAACCCGGACAACCAGATAGTCGCTAACGTCGTGGAGGACGACGTGGCCTTCGCGCCGGAAAACCTCGGTGTGGAGAGCTCGGAGATCCGCCGCAGGGTGGACGACGCGCTGAAAACCGTCGGAATGTACGAATACCGGCAGCACGCGCCCCATCTCCTCTCCGGCGGGCAGAAGCAGCGCGTGGCCATAGCCGGCGCGCTGGCGATGCAGCCGCGAGTGCTCGTGCTCGACGAGCCCACGGCCATGCTCGACCCCGTCGGCCGCCGGGAGGTCATCTCCACGGTCACGAGCCTCTGCCGCGAGCGCGGCATGACGGTCGTGCTTATAACCCACCACATGTCCGAGTGCGTGAACGCGGACAGGCTCATAGCCCTGTCGGACGGGCGCGTGATAGCGGACGGGACGCCGAGGGAGGTCTTTTCACAGATAGAGCTGCTCCGGCGCGAGGGGCTCACAGCCCCCGCCACCGTCCGGCTGCTCCAGACGCTGCGCGAGGCCGGGTACGACGTGCCGCTCACGGCCCTCACCGTGGACGAGTGCGCGGACGCCGTGGCCGGGCTGCTTGCCGCCGGGGCGGGGAGGGCGTGAGCATGGATACGGTCATCAGGACAGAGAACCTGACGCATGTTTACAGCCGCGGCACGCCGTTTGAAAAAACGGCGATAAGCGGCATAAGCGTCGAAATACACGCGGGCGAGCTCGTGGCCGTGATAGGCCACACGGGCTCCGGCAAGAGCACCTTCATGCAGCACTTAAACGGCCTGCTGCGCCCGGACGGGGGCACGGTCTATGTGGACGGGGAGGACATCTTCGCCACCAAGGAGGCCACGAGGGACGTGCGCTTCAAGGTCGGGCTCGTTTTCCAGTACCCGGAGTACCAGCTCTTTGAGGAGACGGTGTATAAGGACATCTCCTTCGGCCCGAAGAACATGAAGCTCTCCGAAGCCGAGATAGACGAGCGCGTGCGGGAGGCCGCGCACTTCACCGGCGTGGGGGAGGAGCTCTTCGAGCGCAGCCCGCTCGAGCTCTCCGGCGGGCAGAAGCGCCGCGTGGCCATAGCCGGCGTCATGGCGATGCGCCCGCGCGTGCTCATCCTCGACGAGCCCACCGCCGGGCTGGACCCCGCCGGCTGCGCGGGGATACTGCAAAACATAACCGACTACCGGCGCGAGACCGGCTCCACCGTCCTGCTCGTCACCCACAGCATGGACGACGCCGCCAAGATAGCCGGCCGGCTGATAGTGTTCCACGAGGGCTCCGTCGCCATGGACGGGACGCCGGAAGAGGTGTTTTCCCGCCAGCAGGAGCTCATCGGCATGGGGCTCGACGTGCCGCAGAGCGCCGCGATAGCGGACGCGCTTCGCGCGCGCGGCGTGAAGCTGCCGAAGTCTATCTACACGCTGGACAGCCTGCGAGAGGCCGTGCTCGGCCTTGCTGAGGGGGTGCCGCAATGCTGAAGGACATAACCCTCGGCCAGTACTTCCCGGGGAACACCATAATCCACCGCCTGGACCCGCGCACGAAGCTCATCTGGGTCGTCATCTTCATCGCCGCGCTCTTCACCGCGCGGGACTACCTGAGCTACGGCGTGATGATAGTCGTGACGGCGTCCATCGTATACGTCTCGAAAATAAAGCCCCGCACGCTGCTCAAGGGCATGAAGCCGCTGATTTTCATAATCTGCTTCACGGGCGTGCTGAACCTGTTCTACACCACCGGCGGTGTGACGCTCGTGGACTGGTGGATATTCACCATAACCACCGAGGGCGTCAAGCGCGCCGTGATGATGGTCATCCGCATACTGATGCTCATCTGCGGCACCTTCCTGCTCACCTACACCACCAGCCCCATGGCCCTGACGGACGGGTTCGAGATCCTGCTCGGCCCGCTGAAGAAGCTGCACGTGCCCATCCACGAGATGAGCATGATGATGAGCATGGCGCTCCGCTTCATACCCACGCTTATCGAGGAGACGGACAAGATAATGTCCGCCCAGCGGGCGCGCGGAGCGGACTTTGACACCGGGCGGCTGCTCGAGCGGGCGAAGGCCCTGCTGCCGCTGCTCGTGCCGCTCTTCGTCTCGGCCTTCCGCCGGGCGGACGAGTTGGCCGTGGCCATGGAGAGCCGCTGCTACCACGGCGGCGAGGGCAGGACGCGCATGAAGCAGCTCCATTTCGCCCGCCGGGACTACATCGCGCTCCTCGCCGGGGCCCTGCTGCTCGCCGGCATAATCACGATGAACGTCTACGGGCTATGAGGAACATCGCGATAAGGCTGCGCTACGACGGCAGCGAATACCACGGCTGGCAGGTGCAGAAAAACGACGTGAGCGTCGCCGAAACGCTCGAGAGGGCGCTCGGCAAGGTCTGCGGCCACGCGGTGAAGCTCACCGGCTGCGGCCGGACGGACGCCGGGGTACACGCTCTGAGCTACTGCGCGAATTTCAAAACGGAGAGCTCCATCCCCGCGGAGCGCCTGCCCCTTGCGGTGAACAGCCGCCTGCCCGGGGACATAGCAGTGCTCCGCGCGATGGACGCGCCGGAGGATTTTAACGCCATCGGGAGCTGCATAAAGAAAGAATACGTCTACAAAATAATGAACACCCGCATACGCGACCCGTTTTTGCAGCGCCGCGTGTGCTTCTATCCCGCCCCGCTCGATTTTGAGCGCCTGGCCGCCGCCGGAGCGGCTTTCGAGGGCACGCACGACTTCGCCGCCGTCCGCAGCGTGGGGACCGAGACGAAAACCACGGTCCGCACCGTCCACTGGTGCCGCGCGGAGCGGCAGGGCGAGCTCATAACCATCGCCGTCTGCGCGGACGGCTTCCTGTACAACATGGTGCGCGCCATAGTGGGCACTATGGTCTACGCCTCGCACGGCAAGCTCGAGCCGGGGGACATCCCCGCCCTGCTCGAAACGCGCGACAGGCGCCTGACCGGGCCGACGATGCCGCCCCAGGGCCTTTACCTCTCACGTATATGGTACGGCGGAGAGGTCGGTAAAATGATGGAGTGAAACGCCCAATGCGCACACAAACCCAGGACGCGTCCCCCCGCCGCGGGACAAAGCGCGGCTTTGCGCTCCGCGGCGCCGCCGTGCTGATAGCCGCGGCGGGCTTCGCCGCGCTCTTCGCCCTTGCGCTGCTGCCCGGCGCGCACGGCGCTTTCGAGATGGACAACACCGGCGGGACCGCCGCCTGCGCCGTCGGCGGGAACACTTTCGTTTCCGCGGCGTCAACAGGGTTGAGGCTCCGCTCCGCCGCCCTGGCGGAGATAGCCGCGCCCGAGCTGAGCTTCTCCTCGCCGGCCGCCTCCGGCGGCGAGGGCGGGGCAGCCGTCTGGGACTCGGGGGGCGGCACGCTGTGCCTGATATCGCCGGAGGGCGACGCCATAGAGGTGAGCGCCGGCGGGCGCGTCGTCTCCGCCGAGGTGAACCCCGGAGGGCTGACCGCCGCCGCCGTGCTGCCGGAGGACGGGCTCGGCCTCGTCACGGTTTACTCCGCCGCGGGCGCGGAGCTCTACCGCTGCCACCTGAACACGGCCTGGCCGCTCTCGGCCTGCGTCTCGCCGGACGGGGAGAAGCTGGCCATACTCGCCGCCTCCGAGCGCGGAGGTGAGGTGCGCGTGTTCCGCCTGGACAGCACGGAGCAGCACGCGGCCTATACGCTGCCCGGGGAGTGCTTTTTCCGCCTCGGCTGGCTTTCGGACGGCGAGCTCTGCGCCGTTTCGGAAAAAAGGGCGCTCGTTCTGACCGACGGGTGCGAGATACTTCACGAGAGCGTGTTTGACGGCGCCGCGCGCCGCGCCGAGTTCGGCGAGGGCTTCGCCGTGATAGAGACCGCCGGCGCCCTGCTCACGCTGGACGCGGGCGGGGAGACGGGCCGGCGTAATCTCGCCGGAGCGGCGCTGAGCCTGGACGCCCTGGGGGACAGGGTGCTGTACCTCGCCGGCGGTGAGGCGGTGTTCTGCACCCCGTCGCTGGACGTGCTCGCGTCGCGCCCGGCAGAGGGCGCTCTTTCGGCCCTGCTCCGCTTGAGGGGCGACGCGCTGCTGATAGGCCGCGCGGAGGCCGAAGTAATATATGTCTGAATTCCGTTTCAGGGAGGGCAAAGCATGAGAGCAGTTATAGACCTCGTACTGTTAGCCATAATAATTATCAGCATCTGGTCGGGCTATAAAAAGGGCCTGATAATGGGCATAGCCGCCCTGTGCGCCGCCATAATCTCACTATATGGCGCGAGCCTGGTTTCGGAGGCGTATTCCTACGAGGTCGTGCCCGTGCTGCGCCCCTTCGTGAGCGGTTACATACAGAACCGCATGGAGAACGAGGTGCTCGAGGACCTTGGGATAGACAACACGAGCCTCTCCGTGGAGGACGTCCTGTCCGGCGACCCGTCGCTCAGGCACGATTTCTGCGTTGCCTGCTTCGACTCCATCGGCATATATTCCGATGCGGCCGACCAGATGGCCACCGAGGCGGAGGAATATGCCGAGGCCAATGATGCCACAATACAGGAGTCGGTCGTTGAGGTGTTCTGCATCCGCGCCGCCTATGTCGCCGGCGTGTCGCTGATCTTCATCGTGTTCATCATAGCGCTCACCGCGATAGGGAACATCCCCAACCTCTCGTTCAAGATACCGAACATGGATACGCTCAACGACGCAGGCGGCGCGGTGATGGGCCTCGTGAACGGCGTCGTGTACTGCATCCTGCTCTGCTGGGCGCTGCGCTTCCTCGGCCTTGTGATAGGCCGCGACACGCTCGAGAACACCATACTCGCAAGGTTTTTCATCTCAATAGATTTTATCACCTCCGGCGTCGGAATATGAACAAACTGTCAATTCGCGCCGCATGGTGTTGACAAAAGTCCCGCGCAGTGATAAATTAGCACTCGATAAAAAAGAGTGCTAATTTATCTTTACGGCACATGCCGATTTTGCATAAACAGGGAGATTTGCCATGCAGCCAACAATTTGTTCAAGATGCCACAAGAATATGGCAGTCATTTTCATAACCAAGGTCGAAAACGGCGAGACGAAGAACGAGGGGCTGTGCCTCAAGTGCGCCCGCGAGCTCCACATCAAGCCGGTCGACGACGTCATAAACCGCATGGGCCTTTCCGACGAGGACCTCGATTCGCTCTCCAGCGAGATGATGGACGCCCTCGGCGGCCCGGAGTCCCTGACGGACACCGGCGACGGCGAGGAGGACGGCGACGAGGGCAAGACCGCCACCTTCCCCTTCCTGAACCGCCTCTTCGGCGGCGGGAACGGCGGCAGCAGCGGCAACCTGCCCGCAAGGCAGGACGGCCCGGTGCAGGAGGGCGGCTCCGCCGCCTCCTCCGGCGCGCAGCAGCCGCCCCAGGGCGCCCCTCAGCGCACCAAGCGCAAGTTTCTCGACAACTACTGCATCAACCTGACCGACCGCGCGCGCGAGGGCAAGCTGGACGCCATGATCGGCCGCGAGGAGGAGCTTGAGCGCGTTATCCAGATACTCAACCGCCGCCAGAAGAACAACCCCTGCCTGATAGGCGAGCCCGGCGTCGGCAAGACCGCCATAGCGGAGGGACTTGCGCAGCGCATAGCCCTCGGGCAGGTGCCGTATAAGCTGCGCGACAAGGAGGTCTACCTGCTGGACCTCACGGCCCTCGTCGCGGGCACGCAGTTCCGCGGCCAGTTCGAGAGCCGCATGAAGGGGCTCATAGAAGAGATACGCAAGACGGGGAACATCATCCTCGTCATAGACGAGGTGCACAACATCGTCGGCGCGGGCGACGCCGAGGGCAGCATGAACGCCGCCAACATCCTCAAGCCCGCCCTCTCCAGGGGCGAGATCCAGGTCATCGGCGCCACGACCTTCACCGAGTA
>DVGA01000019.1 GCA_018712985.1 Candidatus Scatomorpha intestinavium | reverse complement strand
CTTGTCAAAAAGAAACCCCTCAGACTCCAACCAAACTGCGTTTGGATGCATAGCGCGGCCCAAAGGGCCGCGAAAAGGCAAAAAGAGGTCGTCCTGAAGGGTGAATGAGTTAATTGCATCGCCGACCGTGCGTTTGCTTCGCTTCGCTCGCGGCACTGACGGGAAATAGATGGAACCCCGCCGCGAAGCGGCGCTCTGCCTCCACACGCAGTGTGGCCGCGACCAACGGGAGCAATGCACGGTTTTGGTGGCTTACGTCATTCACCTCTCGGGATGACCACGTAGAATCTACCTCGCGCCGCACTGCGGCGCGCTATGCATCCAAGCGCAGCTTGGCGTTTTTCTTTGGGGCGTCACTCCCGTTTCTTTTGGCGCAGTCAAAAGAAATGGGGTGACAAAGACAATGCAGGGGCTTTCGCCCCTGCATAATGGTTTTACAAAGGCTTTCGCCTTTGTCATTGCCCTCGCGCCGCTTTGCGGCGCGCTATGCCCGCGGCCGCTGGCCGCTTAGTAGCCGCGGATGGGTATGGACTCGTCGTCCTCGCCCTTCTCCACCGAGCGGATGACGATATAATAGCTGTAGTCCTGGCTCACCTCAACGAGCACGCGGTCGCCCGCGCGGTGGCCCATCACGGCCCTGCCGACGGGGGACTCCTTGCTTATCAGGCCCTCGGGCGCGTTCTGGCGCAGGGTGGTGACGATGCGGATGTCCCGCTCCTCATAGTCCTCCTCGATGTATATCTTCACCTTGTCGAACAGCCCGACCACGCCGTCCGCCGACTTGCCATCTATGACCTTCGCCGTGTTTATCATGCGCGTGAGGTAGCGGATGCGGCTGTCGTTGCGGTTTTTTTCGCGCTTTGCGGCCTTGTACTCGAAGTTCTCGCTCAGGTCGCCGAAGGCCCGCGCCACTTTCACGTCCTCTATCAGCTTGGGCCGGAGCTCGCGCTCGCGGTACTCAAGCTCCTCGCGCATCTTTTTTATGTCAACCTCAGTCAGCTCGTCGTACAACCTTTTTCACCTTCAGATCCTGAAATAGTCCACGCCGCCCTCGAAGATGGGCTGGTATCTGTTGCCCGGCACATTCTGATACAGCGCGTCGGCCGCGCGCTCGGAGTGCGCCATTTTGCCGAGGACTCGCCCGTCCGGGCTCGTGATGGCCTCCACGGCCAGGACCGAGCCGTTCGGGTTATAGCGTATGTCCATCGTGGGCTCGCCGTCCGGCCCGGCGTACTGGCAGGCAATCTGGCCGTTTTTCTCCAGCTCCGCGAGCAGCCCCTCCGGGCAGACGAAGCGCCCCTCCCCGTGTGAAACCGGCACGGTGTATATGTCCCCCACATTGCAGCGGGAGAGCCACGGGCTCTTGTTGGACGCCACGCGCGTGCGCACAAGCAGGCTCTGGTGGCGGCCTATGGCGTTGTAGGTGAGCGTCGGGCAGCGCGAATCGGTCTCCACTATGCGGCCGAACGGCACGAGTCCGAGCTTTATCAGCGCCTGGAAGCCGTTGCAGATGCCCAAAATCAGCCCGTCGCGCTTATAGAGCAGCTCGTGCACCGCGTCCGTCAGGCGCGGTGAGCGGAAGAAGGAGGTTATCAGCTTGCCGGAGCCGTCCGGCTCGTCGCCGCCGGAGAAGCCGCCCGGTATAACCATCATCTGGCTGCCGTCTATCAGCCGCCGGAGCTCCTCCAGGCTCTCCGCTACGTCCGCGCTCGTGAGGTTGCGGACGACGAAGATTTCCGGCTCCGCGCCCGCCCGGCGCAGGGCCCGCGCGGTGTCGTATTCGCAGTTCGTGCCGGGGAACACCGGAATCAGCGCCTTCGGCCGGGCGACGCCAACCTTCGGCGCGGCGCGGTGCGCGCACTCGTAATTTACCGCGCGGACGCTCCCGCCGCCCTGTCCCGGGGCGGAGAGGCACGGCAGGACGCTCTCGAGCTTGCCCTCGTAGGCCGCCTGCACCTCGCTGAGCTGCACGGTCTCATCGCCAAGGGCGAATATATACTCGTCCGTAACTTCGCCTATCGTCTCCCCCGCCTCACAGTCGGGCGCGAGCTCGGCGATAAAGCTGCCGTAGGCGCTCTCGAAGAGCCTGTCCGCACCCAAGGCAGCGTCCACGCGGACGCCGAGGCCGTTGCCCGCGGCCATCTTGAAGAGGCCCTCGGCTATTCCGGCCCCGCCGCAGGCCCAGCAGGAGAGCACATGCCCCGCCGCCATCAGTCCCTCTATCTCCTCATAGAGCGCAGTCATCGCCGCGGCGTCCATAGCGTCCGCGGCAAAGCAGGCCAGGCGGCTGCCGGGGTGCTTGAACTCCGGCGTTATCACGGAGCCGGTGCTGCCGGCGGCAACTGCAAACGAGACGAGGGTGGGCGGGACGTCAAGGTCCTCAAAGCTGCCGGACATGCTGTCCTTGCCGCCTATCGCCGCCGCGCCGAGGCCTATCTGGGCATCCAGCGCGCCGAGCAGCGCAGCGAGGGGCTTGCCCCAGCGCTCCGGATCCGTACGCAGCCGCTCGAAGTACTCCTGCAAACTTAGGTACGCCCTGTGACCCATGCCAGAGGCGACGAGCTTTGAAACGCTCTGCAATACGGCGATATACGCCCCGGAATACGGGTCGCGTTCGGAAAGATATGGGTCGAAGCCGTACGCCATGGCGGAGCAGGTCTCCGTTTCGCCGTCCACAGGCAGCTTGGCTATCATGGCCTGCGCGGGCGTGAGCTGGCGCTCGCCGCCGAAGGGCATAATGACCGTCGCCGCGCCTATAGTGGAGTCGAAGCGCTCGGCGAGGCCCTTGCGGGAGCAGCAGCGCAGGCTGCCCAGGAGCTTTATAAGGCGCTCGCGCAGGCTGTCCCCCGCTCCGAATTCCGCCGTAAAGCCCGGCACGGACGCGGTTTCAGCCGCGGCTCGGCCGTCCAGGGCCGGCACACGGGCCGAGGCGTGCTTTTCCGCGCCGTTGGAGGCAAGGAAGGAGCGGGCGATGTCCACGATCGTCTTCCCGCGCCAGCTCATGCGGAGCCGGGGCTCGGCGCTGACATGAGCCACGACCGTGGCCTCTATGTTTTCCGCCGCCGCGCCGGCGAGGAAGCGCTCCACGTCCTCAGGGGCTACAACGACGGCCATGCGCTCCTGACTCTCGGAGATGGCGAGCTCGGTGCCGTCGAGCCCGTCGTATTTTTTCGGCACGTGGTCGAGGTTTATGTCCAGCCCGTCGGCCAGCTCGCCTATCGCCACGGAGACGCCGCCCGCGCCGAAGTCGTTGCAGCGCTTTATCATGCGCGTTATCTCGCCGCTGCGGAAAAGGCGCTGGAGCTTGCGCTCGACGGGCGCGTTGCCCTTCTGCACCTCCGCGCCGCACTCGGTGAGGCTGTGCGAATCGTGCGCCTTGCTGGAGCCGGTGGCCCCGCCGCAGCCGTCGCGCCCGGTACGCCCGCCGAGGAGTATGACGGCATCCCCCGCCTCCGGGCGGGAGCGGACGACGTTCGCCTCGGGAGCCGCAGCGACCACCGCGCCTATCTCCATGCGTTTTGCCACATATCCGGGGTGATACACCTCGTCCACCAGCCCGGTGGCGAGGCCAATCTGGTTGCCGTAGGAGCTGTAGCCCGCCGCGGCGGTTGTCACCAGCTTGCGCTGCGGCAGCTTGCCGGGCAGGGTGTCCTCAACGGGCACGAGCGGGTCCCCCGCGCCTGTCACGCGCATCGCCTGATAGACGTACGCGCGGCCGGAGAGCGGGTCGCGTATCGCGCCGCCGATGCAGGTGGCCGCTCCGCCGAAGGGCTCGATCTCCGTCGGGTGGTTGTGCGTCTCGTTCTTGAACATGAGCAGCCAGGGCTCGCTCGTGCCGCCGTTGTCGGCGGTTATTTTCACGGAGCAGGCGTTTATCTCCTCGCTCTCGTCGAGGTTTTTCAGATCTCCCCTGTGCTTTAAGTACTTTGCGCCTATTGTGGCGATATCCATCAGGGTTACCGGCCTGTCCTCCCGGCCGAGCTCGCGGCGGATGCGAAGATAGCGCTCATAGCTTTCGCGCACGCGGCCGTCGGCGATGTCCGCGGAGTCTATTATCGTGCCGAAGGTGGTGTGCCGGCAGTGGTCAGACCAGTATGTGTCCAGCACCCGGAGCTCCGTCACCGTGGGCTCGCGGCCCTCGGCGCGGAAATACTCCTGGCAGAAGGCGGCGTCCGCCGCGTCCATCGCAAGGCCCATGGAGGCAATCAGTGCCTCGAGCCCCGCGGCGTCGAGCTCCGTGAAGCCCTCCACATATCCCACGTCCGGCGGCTCCGGGTAGTCCATCGCGAGCGTCTCCCTCTCGGCGAGGGAGGCCTCGCGGCTCTCTACGGGGTTTATGACATAGCGCTTTATGCGCTCGAGCTCCTCCGCCGTGACGGCGCCGTAGAGAAGATACACCCTCGCCGTGCGCACGGCAGGGCGCTCCTGCTGCGAGACGAGCTGCACGCACTCGGCGCAGGAATCCGCACGCTGGTCGAACTGCCCGGGCAGGTACTCCACTGCAAAAACGGCGTCCGCCGCCGGCAGGTCATAGAGCACCTCGTCCACCTGCGGCTCTGAAAACACCACGGGCAGGCACTTTTCAAAGAGCGGCGCGTCCATCCCCTCCACGTCGTAGCGGTTCAGCAGGCGCAGCGCGGTGAGCGAGCTCACGCCCAAAAGCTCACGGAGCTCTCCAAGCGTCTCAGCGGCCTCCACGTTGTAGGGCTCGCGCTTTTCCACATATACCCTTATAACAGCCATTTCAGCCCTCCATGCCGGGCGCCGCAAGCGCCCTGGCCCCGATGTCCCGGCGGTAGTGCATGTCCTCGAAGCCTATCTTCTCCGCCGCGCTGTAGGCCGTCTCAACGGCCTCACGCAGCGTGTCCGCAACCGCAGTGAGGCCGAGGACGCGGCCCCCGTTCGTGACAAGGCTGCCGTCCGGCAGCTTTTTCGTCCCGGCGTGGAACACCTCCACGCCCGAGCCGGGCATCTGCCCGCCAGTGAGGCCGGAGATGGGCAGGCCCTTTTTATACGCCTTCGGGTATCCGCCCGAGGCGAGCACGAGGCAGCAGGAGCACTTGTCCAGCCACTCGACGTTTATTTCGCTCAGCCTTCCGGCGGCGACGGCCTCCATCACGTCGAGCAAATCCGTTTTCAGCAGCGGAAGCACGGCCTGGGTCTCCGGGTCGCCGAAGCGGCAGTTGTACTCGATGACCTTCGGCCCGTCCTTCGTGAGCATCAGCCCGAAATAGAGGCAGCCGCGGAAGGGCCGGCCTTCGGCGTTCATCGCGCGCACGGTGGGCAGGAAGATCTTCTCCATGCACTCCGCGGCCACCTCGGGAGTGTAATAGGGGTTTGGAGCTATCGCGCCCATTCCGCCGGTGTTTGGGCCCTCGTCCCCGTCCAGGGCGCGCTTGTGGTCCATGGACGCCACCATCGGCACGAGGGTGCTGCCGTCCGTGAAGGACAGCACGCTCATCTCCGGCCCTTCGAGGTACTCCTCTATGACCACTCGTGCGCCGCTCTCGCCGAACGCGCGGTCGATCATCGCGTTCTTCACCGCGGCGGCGGCCTCCTCGCGCGTCATGGCCACCACGACGCCCTTGCCGAGCGCGAGCCCGTCGGCCTTGACGACGATCGGTGCCGGGGCGCTTTCCACGTATTTCAGCGCCTCCTCCGCGTTGTCGAACACCTCATAGGCGGCGGTGGGTATTCCGTATTTCTTCATCAGGCCCTTGGCAAATACCTTGCTGCCCTCTATCTCCGCCGCGCG
>DVGA01000018.1 GCA_018712985.1 Candidatus Scatomorpha intestinavium | reverse complement strand
GGGTCCGAGAGATAGATCTCGTGGTGCAGCCGCAGCGCGCCGAAGTCGTTTTCATAGCCCCCGGCCGCGATAAAAGCATCCATCCGCGCTATGGAGGCGGGCTCGGCGTCATATGGGCCGATGTGCATCATCTGAACGCACAGCCCCTCGTCCACCGTGAGGAACTCCGCGGCGGAGCAGTCGAGCTTTTTCTTCCGCGCGGCCTCCTCTGCCGCCCAGCTCAGCTCCGCGGGGGTCACGAAGCCCGGCAGGCGTATCGCCGATATCCACTCGAGGGCGGCTTTGTTGGAATAGTCCATCTCCCCGCCGCCGCTCATGCGCCAGAAGCCCTCCAGCGGCGGCACGACATACTCGAAAAAGCCGCTTATCTCGTGTCCGCTCCTGCCGCTCATCCTTATCGTGTACGCCACGGCGTAGAGGACGCCTATCGCGCGCTTGTATTCCCCGTCCTCCTCGTTTGGGTCTCCCGCGCCGCGCACGGCGACGTAATTCGCCGGCGGGACGGTGATGATCCCCGGCTTGTTCGCCGGCATGTAGAACTCCTTGTACTCTTTTTTGAAATCGAAAGCCATGACTTCACTCCTATCCGCGATATCCGGAGCGCCGTACACTGCGCGGCGGCGCTGTTCAAGGGTAACACCCTTGAAAAACCCTTTGCCACCCCATTTCTTTGGTCTTGCCCAAAGAAACGGGAGTGGCGCCCCAAAGAAAAACGCCACACTGCGTGTGGAGGCGTAGCGCGCCTCACAGAGGCGCGAAGTAAATGCAGCGTGGTCATCCCGAAGGGTGAATGACGTAAGCTACCAAAACCGTGCATTGCTCCCTGCGGTCGCGGCACTAACGGCCCGCAAATTCTACCCGTCAGTGCCGCGAGCGAAGCGAAGCCTTGCACGGTCGGCGATGCTGAAAACTCATTCACCATTAGGGATGGGAACTTTCCGACAACGAAAACTTTGGTGAAAACCGAATTTTGGCTCCGTTTGGCACCAAAGCGTCTTTTCTTTGGAGTCTGAGGGGTTTCTTTTTGACAAGACAAAAAGAAATCTCTCAGAACTGGTTTACAAGGGCCTGCCCTTGTTCCGCCCCGCGGCCCGGAGGCCGCGCTATGCCCGCAGACGCAGTCTGCTCGCCGCGCATCGCGCGGCGCTATGCCACCGGACGCAGTCCGGCGCGCTATACGTCCAGGCGCAGCCTGGCTATATCTTCCACAGCGACACGGTGTCGAGGCTCAGGTGGCGGCTCATGACCCCCGCGGCGGCGAGGGCGGTGTCAAGGCTCGTCAGGCAGGGTATGCCCCTGCGCACCGCCTCGCGGTGCAGCCCGATATAGTCGCCCATCGTGTCGTCGTGCAGCGCTCCGGTGTAGATCACAAGGCCGATGTCCGCCCGCTCCAGCAGCGCGCCGACGGAGGCGGAGTTCATAGCCTGCCCGATGTCAAAGGCGTAGCAGCCCAGCGCCCTGACCGCCGCGGCCGTGTCCGGCGTGGCGTAAAGGTGCAGTCCCTCGGCGTCCAGCCGGCGTACGAGCGTGCCGATCTCGCCCAGCGAGCGGTTCTCCACGCTGAGCAGCACGCCGCGCCGCTTTGCCCCCTCCGCCGAGACGAAATCATATCCCGCGGCGGAAAAGCCCTTGAAGAGCGCCTCGGTCAAATCCGCGCCCACGCCGAGCACCTCGCCGGTGGACTTCATCTCCGGCCCGAGCAGGCTGTTCGCGTCCGGCACCTTGCCGAAGGAGAACACCGGCACCTTAACCGCGCAGAGCGGCGGTGCCTTCCACAGCCCGTCCGGCCAGCCGAGGGATTCTATCGTCTCGCCCATCATGACGCGCGTGGCGATGTCCACCATCGGCACGCCGGTGACCTTGCTGAGGTACGGCACGGTGCGCGAGGCCCTCGGGTTCACCTCGATGACGCACAGCCGCCCCTCGTATATCAGGTACTGGATGTTCACCAACCCGCGCGTCCCGAGCGCGAGGGCCAGGCGGCGCGAGCTGGAGCAGATGAGCTCCGTCATCTCCTCGCCGAGGTCCACCGGCGGGTAAACCGCGATGGAGTCGCCCGAGTGGACGCCCGCGCGCTCTATGTGCTCCATGATGCCGGGGATGAGCACGCGCTCGCCGTCGGATATCACGTCAACCTCGAGCTCTGTGCCGGGCATGTACTTGTCTATGAGCACGGGGTTGTCGTTCCCGCCGGAGAGTATGACGGACATGTAGCGCCGCACGTCCTCCGCGTCGTGGGCTATCACCATGTTCTGCCCGCCTATGACATAGCTGGGCCGCAGCAGCACGGGGCAGCCGAGCTCCTCCGCGGCCGCGAGGGCCTCGTCCATAGTGTGCGCGGCGGCGGCCTTTGGCCGCTCCATGCCGAGCCTGCCGAGCAGCGCGTCGAACTTCTCGCGGTCCTCGGCGAGGTCTATGCCCTCGGCGCTGGTGCCGAGTATCTTCACGCCGCGGGAAACGAGGAAATCCGCCAGCGAGATGGCCGTCTGCCCGCCGAAGGCCACGACGACGCCCACGGGCCGCTCCACGGCGATGACGCCCATGACGTCCTCCGGGCAGAGCGGCTCGAAATAGAGCCGCGAGGCGGTGTCGTAGTCCGTGGAGACCGTCTCCGGGTTGTTGTTCACGATCGCCACGTCGTAGCCCATGTCCCTGAGCGTGCGCACGCAGTGGACGGAGGAGTAGTCGAACTCTATGCCCTGGCCTATCCTTATCGGCCCCGAGCCGAGCACGAGCACGCTCTCGCGCCCGTGCGTCACGCGCTCGCGCGCGTCGCAGTGCTGCCCGGCCGGCACGGAGTAGAAATACGGCGTCCTCGCGTCGAATTCCGCGGCGCAGGTGTCCACCATCTTGTAGCTTGGCAGGCTCTCCGGGCATTTTTCGCCGGAAAGCCGCTCTATGGCCGCGGTGGTGTAGCCGAAGCGGCGCGCCAGGGCGATTTTCTCCTCCGTCAGGCCCTCCGCGAGCGAGAGCTCGAGCTCCGCCATGCCGCGCAGCTTGCGCAAAAACCACTCGTCGATCCGCGTGAGGGCGTGCAGCTCCTCCACCGTGTAGCCGGCCTTGAGCGCCTCGAAGAGCGTGAAGAGCCGCAGGTCGTCCATGTTCCTCAGCCTGCGCGCGAGCGGCGTGCGGCCCGTGTAGGGCCTGTTGAGCGTGTCGAGCTTTATCTCCGCGCCGCGCACGGCCTTCATCAGCGCCGCCTCGAAGGTAGGCGCGATCGCCATGACCTCGCCCGTGGCCTTCATCTGCGGCCCGAGATCGCGGCTCGCCCCGGCGAACTTGTCGAAGGGCCACTTCGGCAGCTTCACCACCACGTAGTCGAGCGCGGGCTCGAAGCAGGCGAAGGTCTCGCCCGTGACCTCGTTTTTTATCTCGTCGAGCGTGTAGCCGAGGGCTATTTTCGCGCTCACCTTGGCGATCGGGTAGCCCGTGGCCTTGCTGGCCAGGGCCGAGGAGCGCGAAACGCGCGGGTTCACCTCGATGACGGCGTAATCAAAGCTCTCCGGGTCGAGGGCGAACTGGCAGTTGCAGCCACCGGCTATGCCCATGGCGGAGATGATGTCCAGCGCGGCGCTGCGGAGCATCTGATACTCCCTGTCCGCCAGAGTCAGGGCCGGGGCCACGACGATCGAGTCCCCAGTGTGTATGCCCACGGGGTCCATGTTCTCCATGCTGCACACGGTCACGGCGCTGCCGGCCGCGTCGCGCATGACCTCGAACTCTATCTCCTTCCAGCCGAAGATGTACTTTTCAACCAGTATCTGCCCTATCGGCGAGGCCTCTATGCCCGCGGCGGCAACGGTTTTCAGCTCCTGCTCGCTGTGCGCCACGCCGCCCCCGCTGCCGCCGAGCGTGAACGCCGGGCGGACGATTACGGGGTAGCCTATCGTGCGCGCCGCGGCGAGCGCGGCGGGGACGGTCTCCGCCGTGCGGGAAGGTATGGTCGGCTGGCCGATGGCCTCCATCGCGTCCTTGAAGAGCTGCCGGTCCTCGCACTTGAGGATGGCGTCGATGTTGGTGCCGATGAGCCGCACGCCGTACCTCTCGAGGAAGCCGCTCCTGTGCAGCTCCATGGCTATGTTCAGCCCCGTCTGCCCGCCGAGCCCGGCGAGCAGGCTGTCCGGCTTCTCCTGCTCTATTATCCGCTCCACCGTCCTCGCGCAGAGCGGCTCGATGTAAACGCTGCCGGCCATGCCGGCGTCGGTCATGATGGTGGCCGGGTTCGAGTTCACAAGCACGGTCTCAACGCCCTCGGCCATCAGCGAGCGGCAGGCCTGCGTACCGGCGTAGTCGAACTCCGCCGCCTGGCCTATCACTATGGGGCCCGAGCCTATCACGAGCACCTTTTTTATGGAGCTGTCCTTAGGCATTGCCCTCGCCTCCCATCATGGAGATAAAGCGGCCGAACATGCCGCGGCTGTCCAGCGGCCCGCCGTGCGCCTCCGGGTGGAACTGCAGCGAAAACGCCCCGAGCTCCGGGTAGTCCAGCCCCTCGCAGCTCCCGTCGTTCACGTTCACGAACCGGAGCTGCGCTCCCGCGGCGCCGACGCTGTCCACGTCCACTGCGTAGCCGTGGTTCTGGCTGGTCACGTACACCCGCCCGGTCTTCAGGTCCTTCGCCGGCTGGTTCGCGCCGCGGTGGCCGAATTTCATCTTCACCGTCCTCGCCCCCTGGGCGAGGGCCATCATCTGGTGGCCGAGGCAGATGCCGAAAACGGGTATTTTGCCCATCATGGCGGCGATCTGGCTTATCTCGTACACGTTGTCGGCCGGGTCGCCCGGGCCGTTGGAGAGCATCACCCCGTCGTGCCCCGCGGCGAGCACCTCCGCCGCGCCCGTATCGTGCGGATACACCGTCACCGAGCAGCCGAGCTCCAAAAGGCTTTCGGCGATGCTCTTTTTATACCCGTAGTCCATCAGCGCGACGGAGAACGCCGCCCCCGGGCGCTCCATCCTCACCGGCGCGCTCACGCTCGCCGCCGCGACCCGGCCCGCGACGCGGTAGGCCCGGACGCGCTCGAGCAGCTCCGCCGTGGGCTCCGAGGGCGTCACCGCCGCGTTCATAACGCCGTGCTCGCGTATTAGCTGCGTTATCCGCCGCGTGTCCACCCCGGCGAGGCCGGGGACTCCGTTTTCGCGCAGGAATTCGTCCACGGAGAGCTCGCTGCGGAAGTTAGAGGGCTCCGGGCAGTACTCCCTCGCGATCACGGCCAGCGGCCACACGCGGCAGTTCTCCATGTCCGGGCGCGCTATGCCGTAGTTCCCGAGCTGCGGGAACGTGAAGCAGAGCAGCTGCCCGGCATAGCTCGGGTCGGTAAGGCTCTCGGCGCAGCCGGTCATGCCCGTGGTAAAGACGAGCTCCCCCACGCGCCCGCCGGGCGCGCCGAAGCCCTCGCCGGCGAACACCTCGCCGTTTTCCAGCAGGAGATACGCCTTTGACATCTATGTCCTCCCCTTTGCGGTAATTGAATAAATATCCGTTGCCGGAAGATCGCCCGGGCACTTTGCCCGGCATCCTCTCGGCCCGGTATTACATATAATACTCGCATTTGCGCTACAGGTCAAGCGGCTTTTGCCCCACCAGCGAATATTGAATATTATGCTAAATGCGCCCGTTATAAGCAACTAAAAATTCATCTCTTTTGACCAAGCAGCGAAAAAAGGCGAAAAATATCGCCTCTGCTTGATTTTTACTCTTTATGTTTTCGCGCCGTTGTGATATCATATTATGAATCATTTTCTACCTTTCGGGCGGCGATAGGCATGGACGAATACAAAAACGAGACAATCGAGGGGCGCAACGCCGTAACGGAGGCCCTGCGGGCCGGCCGCGCGCTGGACAAGGTGTTCATCGCCCGCGGCGAGACGGACAGGGCGCTCGCCTTCGTGGCGGCGAAGGCCCGCTCGGCGGGCGTCACCGTGGTGGAGTGTGACAGGCGCAAGCTGGATGCAATGAGCGTTACAAAGGCCCACCAGGGCGTGATAGCCGTGTGCGCTGCGGCGCACTACAGCTCGATCGACGACATTTTCGCGCGCGCATCGGAGCGCGGCGAGCCGCCGCTCATCGTCGCCTGCGACGAGATATCCGACCCGCACAATTTCGGCGCGATAATCCGCAGCGCGGAGTGCGCCGGGGCGCACGGGGTGATTATCCCCAAGCGCCGCAGCGCGGGCCTCACAGCCATAGTGGACAAGACCAGCGCCGGGGCGGCGGAGCACCTCCCCGTCGTCAGGGTCCCCAACCTGCCCGCCGCGCTCGACGAGCTCAAGCGCCGCGGCGTGTGGATATACGGCACGGCGGCAGAGGGCTCCTCCCCCATGTGGAGCACGGACCTCACGGGCAGCCTCTGCCTCGTGATAGGCTCCGAGGGCGAGGGGCTGGGACGCCTCGTGCGCGAAAAATGCGATTTCCTTGTCAGCATACCGCTCCTTGGGCGCGTGAGCTCGCTCAACGCCTCGGCCGCGGCGGCAGTGCTGCTCTATGAGATAGTCCGCCAGCGAAGCGCGGAGCCAAAAAAGTAGGTCATGGATTTGCTCGGAAGCGACATTTCATTGGACGACGTGAAGAACGTACCCGATTCACCGGAATACTCCCTCGCCGCCATCCTCGCCGAATACGGCGAGGCCCCCGCCGCCGGAAGCGGAGTGGAGGCCCGCTCGCGCGAGATAGTCATGGAGGCGCTGGGGGAGACGATCTCCGCCGCGGCCGTGACCGCGGAGGACGCCGAAGGGACGGAGGGGCTGCCCTCTCCGCCCCCGCGTGAGCGCGCCCAGAAAGAGCGGCAGAAGCACAAAAAGCGCCAGAAGCGCCGCCCTCAGCGCCGCGCGCGCGAGGAGGACGCGGAGGATACATATACACCCCCGTCCGCCGGGGAAGAGGAGTACGCCCCTCCAGAGAGGGAGGACGCCGGCGGATATCCGCCCGAACCGGCGCGGGAGCCCGAGCCCGCGCGCACGTATGAGCCTGAAGCTGCGCGCACGTATTCGCGCGAGCCTGAGCGCGCCTACGAGCCCGCCCGCTCTTACGAGCCCCGGCGCGGCCGCAGCCCCGCGGCCGTAGCGGACGAGGACGACGATGTGAAGGTCTACCGCCCCGCGGCGCACAGCGCGCCGGAGGGCGACGAGGACGTGAAGATATACTCCCACTCCGTGCAGGACCGCATTGCGGAGGCCGAGCGACTGAGCGCGCGCTGGTCCTCCCGCGCCGCCGCCCCAGAGGAGGATTACGCCGAAGCCGCGGGCGGCTACGCCCCCGCCGGCTCAGAGTTCGAGACAGATTACGATACATACGCGGACGGCGCGGACGAATACCATTCCGCCGCCCCCGAAACGGAGACCGCCGGGCGCGAAGACGGCTACGGCGGGCAGGAATACGCCCCCGGCGGCGGGGAGTACGGCGAATACGGCTATTCGGACGATGAAAACGACACCGAATACGCCTCCGCCGGCGAATACCGCCGCGAGCATGTCCCGGAGGCGAAGAGCGCGAACCCGCTGCTCTCACTGCTCGCAATACTGTCGATGAAGCTGCGCGGAGCGAAGCGGGAGGCCGCCCCCTCCGCCGCCGGCGACGAGGAGGACCTCGGCGAGGAGATGGCTGCGGACGAAGCCGTAAAGTACTACGCCGGGAACGCGAATTCGCTCAAGCTCCGCGCGCGGCTGGCCTTCGCCGTCTGCATAGTGCTCGCCTGGCTCTCGCTGGGCCTGCCTGCGGCCGGCGCGCTGGGCTCGGATTTGAAAACCGCCTCCCTCGTCTGCCTGATCATGGAGCTCTCCGTGGTCATGCTGGGCCTGGACGTGTTCACCGCCGGGATAATGTCCCTTGTGCGCGGCCGGGCCGGGCTGTGGTCGCTCGTCTCGGTGGCCTGCATCGCCTCGATGGCGGACGCCGTCGCGACTTACGCCCTCGGCGAGGCCGGCTGGGGCCTGCCCTTTTGCGCCGCGGCCTCGTTTTCGATGGCCTTTTCACTCTTCGGGGCTTCGCTCACCTCCCGCGGGCTGCGGCTTTCTATGAAGGCGGCGGTGCTGGCCGTAGAGCCTGATGTGCTCGTCCCCGCCCCCGGCCTGTCCGAGGGCGAGACCGTCATCCGCCGCACGAAAAAGCCCCTCGGCGGGTACCTCTGGCGCTGCGAGGAGCCGGACGGGGCCGAATGGGCCTACTCCTCCCTCGCGCCCTTCTTCATCCCCGCCGCGCTGCTGCTCGCCCTCTTCGCGGCGGCAATAACGGGGCTGTGGACCCGCTTTTTCCGCATCTTTGCCGCGCTTACCTGCGTTGCCGCGCCCTGCGCCGCGCTGATCGCCTGCCCGCTGCCGTTTTCGCTGCTGGCCCGGCGCGTTTTCCGCTCCGGGGCCTCCGTGGCCGGCTGGGCCGGGACGCGCGACATCGGCCGCGCCGGGCACATTGTCGTGACGGATACGGACGTATTTCCCCGCACCACGGTCAGCATCGAATCGATACGCATACTCGAGGGCACCAGCCCGGAGACGATAATCGCCGCCGCGGGCAGCCTGATTTCCGCTTCCGGCAGCGGCCTCGCCGAGGTTTTCCTGGACCTTATGCGCCGCAACGGCTGCACCATGCAGCGGGTGGAGGACTTCTCCTGCCACGAGGGCGGCGGCCTCCGCGCGCTGATAAACGGCTCCGAGGTGCTCTGCGGCAGCGCCGGCTTCATGCACCTGATGAGCGTCCGCCTGCCGCAGAAGCTGGCGAGCAAGAGCTCCGTGTTCATCGCGGTGAATGGCATACTGATGGGCATATTCACCATCAAATACACGCCAATGACCTCCGTGCAGGAGGCGCTCAGCCGCCTGCTGCGCTCACGGCGCGAGCCGCTCTTTGCCATCCGCGACTTTCTGGTTACCCCGCTGATGATCCGCCGCCGCTTCCGCCTGCCGACGGACGGGTTCGAGTTCCCACCCTTTGAGGACCGCTACCGTATCTCCGGCACGGACGTGTCGCAGAGCCCCCCGGCGGCCCTGCTCTCGCGGGAGGGCCTTGCCTCCTACGCCGAGGTGGCCATGGCCGCGCGGAAGGCCTATTCCGCCGGCAGCTTCGGCACGGCGCTCTCCGCCGTCTCCGCCATTGTGGGCATGCTGCTCGTCGTGATCCTCACCGTCGCGCTCGGGCTCCCGCCCGGGGCCGGCGCGCTGCTGACCTATTCGCTGCTCTGGTGCGTCCCCGGCGCGGTCGTATCGCTCGTCTCCCTCGAGGTGGAGATCTGAAAGGCAAAACTGAATAAACCAAAGCCGCGGGGTGAATGCCCCGCGGCTTTTAACTTAGTCGTCCCTTAAAAGCGGAACTGCCGCGCAGCTGCCACCGAGCGGGCGCGCCACCCGGCATGACAGGCCGTGAGATTTCTTTTGCTTTGGAAAGGAACCCCTCGGAAAGGTTTTGCGGGAGCCTTTGTCCCTGCAATCGACCTCACCGGGGCTTGCGCCCCCGCAGCTGCTCGCGCGGCGCTATTATCCGTGGGCGCCGCGCTACGCGTCCAGGCGCAGCCTGGCTATGCCACGGGCGCTGCCCGCCCCGCGGCCGAAGGCCGCGCTATGCCTCCAGGCGCAGCCTGGCCGGTTAGGAGAGGAGGGACATTATGCCGTCCTCGGCTATTTGGTCGCGGAGGATGTCCAGCTCGCCGGCGATTATCTCGTCCAGCACGCGCATGCCGAGCAGCTCGACGGGAGCCTTATCGTCGGTGAGGATGTAGTCCCCGCCCTCGACGGTGACGAGGTTCTCGTCCACGCGCTGCATGATGGCCGCGTACTCCTCCGGCTCGGAGGGGTAGCGCTCCCGGAAGCGCGCAAGCGCGTCCCTGTCCGCAGTGGCGAAGAGCTCAAGGTTGGTCCCGGCGCTGACGCGTACCGTGTAGACGTGCGGAAAAACGCTCGCAATGGTGTCGATGAGGTACTCGTTCATCGAGCCCTCGCTCTCTGAGCGCATTGACATGTTCACCACCATGACCCCGCCGGGGTTCAGGTGCTCATATACCTCCGTGAAGAACTCCACGCTGCTCATCTGGAAGGGTATCGTGATGTCCTGATAGGCGTCCACCATGATGACGTCATAGGAGTCCTCGCTGGCGGTGAGCCACGCGCGGCCGTCGCCGACCACGGCGTTGACCTCCTCCGGCAGGTCGAAATACTCGCGGGAGATGTTGACAATCTTCTCGTCTATCTCCACGCCGGTCACATTGCAGCCGGGGAAATATTCAAGGCACTGCTCAGCAAAGGTGCCTGTGCCGAGGCCGAGGATCAGCACGTCCTGCGCGTTTTCCGCCATCAGGGGGGCGGCGAGGGCGTAATCATAGTACATTCCGGTCATGTTCCCGGACTTCATCTTTATCGATTGCACGCCGAAGGCCACATTCGTGGAGAGGGCGATGCGGCTTTCGTTTTCGGTGACCTGGAGGTAGTTGTAGATGCTCTCGTCCTCGAGCACGATGTCGCCGCTGTCCCAGAAGGCGAAGGAGTAGTTCACCGGAGTGAATATCAGCGCGGTTATCACGGCCGCGCTCACCGCGCCGCGCGCTATCCAGCGCCTGCGCGAGATGAAGAAGGCCAGCGAGATTATCGCGAGGATCGCAGCGAAGATGAGGAAGGTGCGCGCCGTGCCGACGGCCGGGATGGTGACGAAGGTGGGCAGGAAGGTGCCGATGATGCTGCCTATCGTGTTCAGCGCCTCCAGCTCGCCGAGGGTCTTGCCGTTGTCGTCCAGGCTGTCGGTGGTGTATTTCATCAGTGAGGGCGAGACCGTGCCAAGCAGCATCAGCGGGAACACGAAGAGCACGAGGCAGGAGCACAGCGAGGCCCAGACGAGGAAATTGGAGTGTACGAACAACGCCAGCAGCCCGGAGACGCCGGCGATCACGTAGCGCCCGGCGAAGGGGATCAGCGCCGTCCAGATCGCGACGAGCAGCAGCCGCTTGAAGAGCCGCTCAGGCTCCGGGTGCTTGTCCGCGCTGCGCCCGCCCCAGACGTTGCCTATCGCCATGGCTATCATGATGGTGCCGATTATGACGGTCCAGACGATCTGGGAGCTGGAGAAGTACGGCGCCAGCAGGCGGGACGCGCCAAGCTCGATCGCCATGACCGACATGCCGGAGAAAAACGACGTGGCGTAAAGAAACAGCTTTCTGCCCATTACCGGGGCGCTCTTGTTTTCCATGTTCATGCCTCCTTGGAATACAGGGGATATAATAGCACAACCCCGGCGAAATATAAAGCCCCGCGCCTTGTCAAACGGCGGCAGCTGCCCTATAATGGTGTAAACAAAGTGTGAACGGGAGGGCGGTGCATGGTTTCAAGGATACGCACGCTGGGCATACGTGGGATCGGCGGCTACGAGGTCTCCGTAGAGTGCTCGATGTCGCAGGGGCTGCCGGGCTTCGACATAGTCGGGCTGCCGGACGCCGCGGTGAAGGAGGCGCGCGAGCGCGTCCACGCCGCGATTAAAAACGCGGGGCTGAAATTCCCAGTCTGCCGCCTTACGGTGAACCTCGCCCCGGCGGACACGAAAAAGGCGGGCACCATGTACGACCTGCCGATACTCCTGAGCGTCCTCACGGCGGCGGGGCTCATCTCCTGCCCGCCGGAGGACTGCGCCTTTTTCGGCGAGCTCTCGCTCTCCGGGCAGCTCCGGCCCGTCCGCGGCGCGTTGCCGATGGCCCTCGCCGCGGAGCGCGCGGGGATAAGGCAGCTCTTCGTCCCGGAGGACAACGCGCCGGAGGCCGCCTTCGCCGGCTCGCTCGAGGTGCTGCCGGTGAACAACCTGGGCCAGCTGCTCGGATATCTGCGCGGGCAGTGCGAAATCGAGCCGGCCAGGGCGCCGGAGATATCGCATCACGCGGCCGCGGGGCCGGATTTTTCCGAGGTCAAGGGCCAGGAGAACGTGAAGCGCGCGCTCGAGGTGGCCGCGGCCGGGGGGCACAACATCCTGATGATAGGCCCGCCGGGGGCCGGGAAGAGCATGCTTGCAAAGCGGCTCGTCTCCATCCTGCCGGACATGAGCCGGGAGGAGACTCTCGAGACGACGGAGATACACTCCGTGAGCGGCCTGACGAGCCGCGTGCACCCTGTCGTGGACACGCGTCCCTTCCGCTCGCCGCACCACTCCACCTCCGCCGCCGCGCTGGCCGGGGGCTCGCAGCTCCAACCGGGGGAGATGAGCCTGGCGCACAACGGAGTTTTGTTCCTGGACGAGCTGCCGGAGTTCCACCGGGACGTGCGCGAGGCGCTGCGCCAGCCGCTCGAGGACGGGGTGGTGACGGTGTCCCGCGCGGCGGGCACGGCGACATATCCGAGCCGGTTCATGTTAGTGTGCGCCATGAACCCCTGCCGCTGCGGCTGGCACGGGCACCCGACGCGCAAGTGCACCTGCACGGAGACGGAGCTGAGGCGCTACCGCGCGCGGGTCTCCGGCCCGCTGCTGGACAGGATAGACATCATGGTCGAGGTCCCGGCGCTCGAATACGCCGAGCTCTCGGGCAAGGCCGAGTCGGAGCCCTCGGCGGCAATAAAAAAGCGCGTGGACGCCGCGAGGGAGGTCCAGCGCTCGCGCCTTGCCGGGACGGGGGTGGACTGCAACGCGCACATGGGGCCGAAGGAGCTCGAGCGCTGCTGCGCGCTCGGCGCGGAGTGTTCCGCGCTGATGGAGGGGGCGTATAAGGCCATGGGCCTCACCGCGAGGAGCTATGACCGAATACTGCGCGTGGCGCGCACGATCGCCGACCTCGACGGGAGCGAGAGTATAGAGCCCGCGCACCTGGCCGAGGCGATACAGTACCGCACGTTCGAGATATAGCGCCGCAGGGCATAAAAAGCCGCCGGGGGATTTCTCCCCCGGCGGCTGCCGTTTTTTATTGGGGTTTAACGGAACAGGTCGAGAAACTTGTTCCACAGGTTCTCGAAGAAGCCGAGGTCCTCCGCGACCGGCTCGCTCCCGGCGGGCTCCTCGGGCGCGGAGATGCCGTCCGTCATGATGACGAACTGGACGGACGCGGTGTCCGTATTCCGCTCGTCGAGGAAGGAGGCGCGCTCGGAGCCGGAGCCGTCCTCATCATCGCCGGAGCTCCCGCCGGTGAGGGAGCCGATGAGCTCAGGGATCTGGCTCGTCTCGGCATCCAGCGCGGAGACGCCGCTGCTGAGCTCGCCGGCGCCGCCGGCGAGGGAGCTGATGCCGCTGTACACGCTGCTCCAGTTCCCGGCGAGCGTATCCACGCCGGAGGTGTAGCTCACAAGGCCCTCGTGGAAGGCGGCGTAGTTCTGCGCGAGCTCGCCGAGGCCGGAGGCGAGGGTCAGGAGGCTGGAGAGGTCGATTTCCCCGCCGGTGGCGCTCATTGCGGCGCTTATCTGCTCCGCGGTCTGCCTGAGCGACGCGGCGGCGGTGTTCACGCCTTCGGCGAGGGTGGGCAGATTGTCCTGCACGGCCTCGAAGGCGGCGGAGGCCTGTGCCCAGACGGCCTTCACCGTCTGCGCGGCCTGGTAGTTCGCCACGAGCGCGGCAAGGGCGGCGTTGTCCGGCGCGAGGGCCATGAGCGCACCGATGTCCTCCTCGGTTACGGAGGCTTCGGGTATGGCCTCGACGGCCTGCTGCAGCGCCGGATAGGCCGCGGAGTAGCCCTCCGCGAGCTGGCTCAGCGCGCCGCCAGCCTGTTCAAGCGCGGACGCGGCCTGCTCGAGCCCGGCGGGGAGCTGGGCGAGGGCGGAGAGGTCGATGCTGCCGCCGGCGGCGGAGGAGTCCGCCCCGGAGAGGGCGGAGGTTATCTGCCCGAGGGCGGCGGAGATCTGCTCGGAGCCGGAGACTATATCCGCCGAGCCGGCGGAGAGCGTGCTCAGCCCGGAGCCGAAGCTCGAAGCGCCGGAGGCCAGGCTGTTCGCGCCGGAGGCGAGGGCGGCGGTGCCGCTGCTGAGCTCGCTGATGGCGCCGGTTATCTGCTCCACGCCGTCCGTTATCTCGGCGGTGTCGCCCATGGCGGAGGCGACGTCGTACTCCACGCCGGCGATGGTCAGGCCGGCCATGGTGAAGTTTTCAACGTCGGCGCTTATGGTGTAATCGGCCTCCGCGCCCGGGAGGACGGTGAAGGCTATCGTCTTGTCGCCGCCGGAGTTGGCTATGGTGCCGCCCTCGGCCGCTATGTTTTTGCAGAGCGCGGAATCGAGCGTTACGGTTATCTGCAGCATCTGGCTCGCGGCGAAATCGCCGGGGGCGGCGCTGTTTTCAGTGACGGAGAGGCCAATTGCCAGCGCGCCGGAGCGTCCGCCGAGCTCGGAGGGGTCGATTTCCTCGCCGTCGAGCGTGTATGTGAGGGAAATGTCCCAGGGCAGCTCGGCGTCCTCGAGCGTGCCCTCGTAGTACAGCCGCCCGCCCTCGGGCAGGGTGGCGGTGACGGCCCCGTCCTCATATGCGATGGGTGAGGTGTCCGTCAGGTTCTGGACGGCGGAATATGTGCCGTAGTGGGTGACCTCCTCGCCGGCGTCCCCGTTCAGGGCAACGACGGCGTAGGCGGAGAGGAGATTGCCGGAAGCGTCAAGCTTGGCGTATATCACTTCCTCCGGCCCGGAGGAGGCGGAACCGGCCGCGGAGGCGGGCAGGGCCATCAGGCTCAGGGTAAAGCAGAGAGCGAGGGCGAGGGCGGCAAAAGAGCGTTTTTTCATTTTACGTCGACCTCCTTTTCGGTCTTTTTGAGGAATCCGGACTTCAGCGTCAGCCGGGCGGTGAGCGGGTCGAAGAGCATGAGCAGCGCGGGCAGGGCGAGGAGCACCATCGCCATGGACAGCAGCGTGCCGCGGGCAAGCAGGAGCCCGAGCTCGGAGACTATCGTCATGGACGAGGTGAAATTCAAACAGAAGCCCGCGATGGAGAGGATGAGCCCGCTGGTGAGCACGGAGAGGAAGTTTGTCTGCAGCGTGTTGATGACCGCCTCGCGCTTGAGCATTGTGCGGCGGTTTACGACATAGCCGTCCGTCATCAGTATGGCGTAGTCCACCGTGGCACCGAGCTGCACGGTGTTTATGACAAGGTAGCCTATGTACACAAGCGCGTTGTCCGTGAAATACGGGACCGAGAGGTTTATCCAGATGGCGGTCTCGATGACGAATATCAGTATGAGCGGCAGCGTGAGGCTGCGGAAGGTGACGAGCAGCGTGAGCAGTATGAAGGCCACGGAAATGAGGTTCACGAGCCCGGAGTCCTCGGTTACAACGTCCCTGATATCATAGATATTTGCGCTCTCACCGCAGGCGTAGTACTCGTCGTAGTACTTCGCGGCGGCGGACCTTACGGCCTCGACAGTGGCAAAGGCCTCGTCGCCCTCCGTCCCCGTGTCCGTCGTGACGACGATGCGCGCGTAGTTGTCGGAGTAGAAATTGGACACGACCGAGTCGTCAAGCGTGCCCTCCGGCACTTCGCCGACGGTGTAGGCATAGCTCATCACGGCTGTTACGTGGTCTATGTCCGCGATTTCGGCGCTGAGCTCGGCCTCAGCGCCCGGGTTGCCGCGCGGGACGAAGAGTACGATGCTCGTGGACTCGCCGAAGGTCTCGTTTATCAGCTCGGTGTCCTGCCCGTAGCGGAGTTTCGGGTCCGGGGAGCCCATGCCGTAGAAGAAGTCGGTGCGGCTCTGCGCCAGGAAGCAGGGCACGACGAGCAGCAGCACGAGGATGAGGGCAGGGACACGGATCTTCACGAGGCCGCGGCCTATGCCGCGTATCTCGGGCACTATGCGCTTGTGGCGCGTCTTGTCCAGCAGCTTCACGCAGGCGAGCGAGAGGCAGGGCAGGAAAACGACCACGGAGACGTAGCTGAGGATGACGCCCTTGACGAGGTTCAGCCCGAGGTCGGCGCCGATCTCAAAGCGCATGAAGATGAGCGCCATGAAGCCGAACACCGTTGTCGCCGCGGAGGCGGCGATGGAGGAAAAGCTCTCCTTTATGGCCATGCGCATCGCCTGCTCGGCGTCCGGCGTTTCCTGCCTGTGGCGCTCGAAGCTGTTGAGCAGGAAAATGGCGTAGTCGAGCGAGACGGCGAGCTGCATGATCGGGCTCACCGACTGGGTGACGAAGGATATCTCGCCGAACACGATGTTCGTGCCCATGTTGATGACGATCGCCACGCCGATGCTCGCGAGGAAGAGCAGCGGGGCAATCCACGAGGTGGTGGTTACCAGCAGCAGCACGATTATCAGCGGCAGAAGTATGGCCGCGGCGCCGAGAACCTCGGAGACGACGCGGTTCTGCATGTTGGCAGTGTTGGCGGCGTCGCCGCTGATGGCGCCGTTTTCGCCGATGAGGTCATAGAGCGCGTCGACCGTGGAGGCTTCGCGCCCGTCCGCCACCGTGACCTGATAGAGGGCGGAACCGTCGCGCCAGTACTGTTCGACCGTGGCGGTGTCCATCATCTCCACCGGGGTGGTGAGGTCCTCCACGTCGTCGAGCCACATAACGCCGGTCACACCGTCCACCGCGGCGATCTGCGTTTTTAGCTCCGCGGCTTCGGCTATGGTGAGGCCGCTCACCATTACGCGCGCATTTGGTACGCCGGTGCCGAATTCCTCGTCCATTATACCGAGCGCGACGGTGCTCTCCGCGTCCGGCGGCAGGTAATCGGCGAGATTGTAGTTTACGCTCACGCCCAGAATCAGCACGGCGCTGATCACCGCGAGCACAAGGAATACGGCTATCACCGCCCGCTGGTGCGAGGTGATGGCCTTTGTCAGTCTGTCCATGGACATGCCCCCTGAGATCAACAAATAATTAAACGGTGTGTTGACTTACTTTCACTTGTATAGTATACTTTCATAATGTCAGGAGGGCAACAGACAGTTTCGCAGGAATTGAAAATTTATCGACAGTCAGGGGCAAATTGTATGTTTGCTCATGAAAAATTTATATTTGGAGAGTTATCTCATGGAGAAAAAACAGGACGCCCGAGTCCGTTATACGAAGATGATGATACGCAGCAGCTTCATAGAGCTGCTGCGGGAAAAGCCGGTGGCCAAGGTGAGCGTTACGGAGCTCTGCGAGCGGGCGGGCATCAACCGTGCAACCTTCTATGCGCACTACGCGGACCCGTCGGATCTCCTGAGGAGCATAGAAGAGGAGTTTATGAGCGAGCTCTCGCGCTGGGTCGGTCCGGCGATCTCCGCCAGGAGCAGCGGCGCGCTCGAAGAGACGCTGACGGCGATCATAGAATATATCGGGGAAAACGCCGCGGTCTGCTCCGTGCTGCTCTCCAGCAGCGGGGACGCAAATTTCCAGGCCAAGGTGGTGGACGCCGTGGAGCAGCCCTTCCTCTCGAGCTTCAGCTATGACGGCAGCCGGGAGGAGGCGAAGTATTATTACACCTTCGCGGCGGACGGCAGCGTGGGCATGATAAAAAAGTGGCTCGCCGGGGGGATGAAAATACCTCCGAAAACGCTCGCGGGCATGATAGCGCGCTTCACCGCGCGCGTGGGCTGAGAGGCGGCACGCATGGCGAGCGAGGCAACACGTTTCCGGCTGGCGAGGGCCATGGAGGAGCTGATGCACACGCGCACGCTCGAGAGCATAACGGTGACGGAGCTCTGTGCGCGCTGCGGCGTGACGAGGCAGACTTTTTACCGCAATTTCCTTGACAAGTACGACCTTGTGAACTGGTATTTCGGCAAGCTGCTCACGCGCTCGTTCGAGCACATGGGCAGCGGGCGCACCGTGCCAGAGGGGCTGGAGCGGAAGTTCGAGTATATAAGGGCCGAGAGGGTGTTTTTCACGGCCGCGTTCCGGGCGGACGGCACGAATTCGCTTAAGGAGCACGACTGCGAGAGCATTTACGGCTTCTACTCCGGCCTGATAGAGCGCAAGACCGGCTCGGCGCCGGGCGCGGAGACGGCCTTTCTGCTCGAGCTCTACTGCCGAGGCTCGGTGGCGATGACGGTGAAGTGGGTACTCGGCGGGATGCCGGAGCCGCCGCGCGAGCTCTCCCGGCTGATGGCGGAGGCCCTGCCGCTTCCGCTGCGCTCGCTTTTCGCCGAAATCGGGCTGCTTGGCTGAGCGGCGGATATATGCGCGGGGGCGCGGGAGCCCAAAAGCTCCCGCGCCCCTTTTTTCAAAGCAGCTTTGCGTAGTTTGTACCCAGCCGTGTGCCGAAGCCGAGGCGGATGTACATGCCCTCGTCGCAGGGCGCGCAGCATGCCGTCAGGCTGGAGACCCCGCGCGCGGCGCACCAGTCCTGGGCCGCGCGGGAAAGGGCGCGCGCCGCGCCCCGGCCGCGGAAGGCGGGCTCGACGAAAAAGTCGTCGAAAACTCCCACCTGCGCGCACGCGAAGGTGGAGAAGCTGAGCACAACGCTGCACATACCCACGGCGCGGCTGCCGCGCTTTGCGAGGAAAAAGGCGATGCGCCCCTCCTTCACGGCCTGAAGCAGGCGCTGCTGCCCCTCGCTGCCGAGGCTCTCCTCGCCGACCGCGGCGCGGAAGCCGTTTTCGAGCCTGAGGAGCTGCCAAAAGTCCTCCGCGCGAAGCTCCTCCACGGCGATGGGCGCCTCGTCCTCCGGCGGCAGGAGCAGCAGCGGCTCGCCCCACTCGTCAACGCCGTTTTCCACAAAGCCGAGGCGGCGCCAGAAGCGCAGCCGCCGCGCGTCGCCGCCGTAGTTCAGCTCAAAATAGCCGGCGCCGTTTCTGCGAGCGAAATCGAGGAAGGCCAGGGCGCAGCCGCGGCCCGTCCCGCCGCCGCGGTGCTCCGGAAAGACGCAGAAGTCGGTGAGGAAGCACTTGCCCTCCTCGGCGGCGTATATCACCGCGAGGGCGAGGCCGATCTCCTCCCCGTCCCTCTCGAAAAAGAGGAAGCGGCTGCGGCCGTCCTCCCGATGGCGCAGGCTCAGCATGTGGGAAAAATACTCCTCCTCGCGCCCGAGGCTCGCGGCGTCCCCCGGGAGGGTGAAGATGTCCTCCCGCCGGTAGCCAAGCAGACGGGTGCGGAAGCGGCCGGTGTCCCGGCCCGGAAGGGCCTCGCGGACGGTTATTCGGTTTTCCATTTTTCATTCCTCCAAAACAGTTTGGGAGGGTCAGTTGGCGCGGCGCCTCCCTGCGCGCTTTTCCTTCATGAAAAACCACTCCTTCCGTTTTGGATCGGGCTTTGGCGGCCCCTGCGGACATTGTAACACGGCGGCGCGGCCTGCTTCAATGCCCGGAGGGGTAAAACTTGGGTTACACCGCCGCCAAAGTGTCACTTTACTCGCGGGGGAAATGTGATATAATACCTGTAGTTAAAAAATTCACTATTCATGCTGCGCATTTATGGAAGGAGAAATCACAATGTCCAACCGCATCATGCTCAACGAAACTTCCTATCACGGCGCGGGCGCCATCCGCGAGATCCCCGCCGAGGCCAAGGCCCGCGGGTTCAAAAAGGCGCTCATCGCCTGCGGCCCGAGCATACTCAAGCACGGCGTCGTCGCCAAGGTGACCGACCTGCTGGACGCCGAGGGGCTTGAGTACGCCATCTACTCCGACATAAAGGCCAACCCGACCATAGAGAACGTCCAGGCGGGCGTTGAGGCCTTCAAGGCCGCCGGGGCGGACTACATCATCGCGATAGGCGGCGGCAGCCCGATGGACACCGCCAAGGCCATCGGCATCATCGTCAACAACCCCGAGTTCGCCGACGTGCGCTCCCTCGAGGGCGTGGCCCCCACCAAGAAGCCCTGTGTGCCGATCATCGCCGTCCCCACCACTGCGGGCACCGCGGCCGAGGTCACGATAAATTACGTCATAACGGATGTGGAGCGCCGCCGCAAGTTCGTCTGCGTCGACCCGCACGACATGCCCATTATCGCGGTTGTCGACCCCGAGATGATGGACTCCATGCCCAAGGGCCTTACCGCCAGCACCGGCATGGACGCGCTGACCCACGCGATCGAGGGCTATACGACCAAGGCCGCCTGGGAGATGACCGACATGTTCCACCTGAAGGCGATCGAGCTGATTTCCAAGAACCTGCGCGCCGCCGTGGCCGGCGAGAGCTCCGGCCGCGAGGGCATGGCCCTCGGCCAGTACATCGCGGGCATGGGCTTTTCGAACGTCGGGCTCGGAATCGCGCACAGCATGGCCCACACCCTCGGCGCCGTGTACGACACGCCGCACGGCGTGGCCTGCGCCATGATGCTGCCCATCGTGATGGAGTACAACGCCGACTGCACCGGCGAGAAGTACCGCGAGATCGCCCGCGCCATGGGCGTCAAGGGCGTTGACGATATGAGCCAGGAGGAGTACCGCGCTGCGGCAATCGACGCCGTGAAGCAGCTCTCCGCCGACGTCGGCATCCCCGCGAAGCTCGATGCGCTGAAGGAGGAGGACCTCGACTTCCTCGCCGAGTCCGCCGCGGCGGACGCCTGCGCGCCCGGCAACCCGAAGGAGGCCTCCATCGAGGACTTCAAGGCGCTGTTCCGCAAGATTATGTGATTCCCGGCGCAAAAAACGCCAAATACGTGCAAAAACGCCCCGGACATTCAGATGTCCGGGGCGTTCAGATTCAGAAGGGCGCACATACAGACTGGCCCCGTGCGGAGGCGCGCAGATCGTATCTGTCCGGCAGGCCGGGATTCACTTCGCCAAACGATACAGGACAGTCCCTTCCTCCAACTCTCCCCAGCAATTCAGGGGCAGTTCATCCGTCGGGACGAATCCGCATTTTCCGTGCAGGGCCTGCGAGGCGAGGTTCTTCTTCGAGATGAGGCAGGTCAGCTCCGTCATGCCGAGGCCGCGCAGATAATCTATCGTGTGGCGCAGCAGGGCCGTCCCGAAGCCCTTTTGCCGCGATGCCGGCTTCGTCTCCACGGCCTCCAGAAACCAGCGGCCTTCACCTGTCTCTATCGCGCGCAGGGCGCTGACCCATTCGCCGCCGGACTCCTCCGCGAGAATCAGATGCTTTGCACTTTTGACAAAGTCCCGCAGAAATGACTCGTATGCCGCGCGCATTTCAGCATCGCTGCCGAAGTTTATCCGCAAATCCTGCATCGATTCCGAATACACGGACAGCAATCCGCGGAGTGTATTTCCATCAATCTGGGTAACTATATTCAGCATGTTTTGTCTCCGCAAACTTATGCGCCCCGGCTGTGCGGCCGGGGCGCTTTTTTTACATATTTCCGCGCGCGGCTCAGATATCGGCCTCAAACACGGGGTTGTCCCTGTCCACGAGGCCGACGGCGGTCTTTGCGCCGAAGAGCGTCTCGAGATAGCCGGCGAGGTCCGCGCGGGCTGCGAGCGTGCGCTCGTAGTTTATGCTGCGGAAGCCGTCTATCGGGAAGAGGAGGTCGGTCGTCTGCTCGGTTATCTTGCCGATCTCGCTCTGGCGCCAGGTCCAGCGGCGGGTGCGCACCTGGCCGTTAGAGACGTAGACGATCTCGCCGGGGTCGGGGATCTCCGCCTCGCCGCCGCCAAAGGGCACAAAGGTGTCCCCCTCCCGGGCGGGGCGGACCTCCAGCGCGCGCTCCACGGTGCCCATGTCGTGCGCGCCGATGGGGATGTCATACTTCAGGGACACGGCGTTGCCGATGTCCACGACGGGGCTGATCTCCGGGAAGCCCTTGCCCTTGGCTATGCGGGTGAGCAGGGCCTCTATGGAGCACATGAACTTGTTCGGGTTTATATCCAGCGCGCGGAAGGCGTCGCGGTAAGGGGTGATCTCGGGCAGCTCCTTCACCTTCAGGCCGGAGAAGCGGCGCTCGCTCTCCGCAATGCTCTCGTGCAGGAGGCGGGAGACCTCCTCTATCGGGTGGGTGTTGTCCGCCCCGCGGACGGCTACGACGCCGAAGCAGGCGTCCGGCAGCTTTTCAAACACCTCGGGCGCGACTTCAAATCTCATCATTTCATTTTTCCTCCTTTGGCTGGATATCCGTGCAGGTGAACAAAATCACCTGGCGCTTTTCGGCGATTTCTTCTAAAAGCTCCATTATGCGGCCGCGGCGAGCGGCGTCCACGGAGGCGAGCGCGTCGTCCAAAACGATGGGGCAGGGCTCCTCCTCCGGGAGGGTGAGGTCCACGATGGCGAGCCGGAGGGCGATATACAGCGCGTCCGCCGCGCCGGCGCTCAGATAGAGGCTGCTGCGCTGCTCGGCGTCCCCCGTCAGGCGGGCGGTGACGCTGAAATCGCGCGAGACGGCCACGGCGTCGTAGCGCCCGCCGGTGATGCGGGAGAGGTACTCCGCGGCGCGGCGGCCGAGGGCGGGGGAGAAGCGGAGCTGCAGCTCGGCGTCCGCGGCCTTGAGCGCGTCCACCGCGAGGCTGATGGCCTCGTACTGGCTCTCGAGCTCTGCGAGGCGCTCGCGCTTGTTTATCAGCCCGGCGCTGAGGGCCATGTGGTCGCCCGCCGCGGCTGCGGCGCCGGTGAGCTCCGCGACCGTGGACTTCAGAAGGGAGATGCGGGCGTCAAGCGCGGAGAGCTCGCGGGCCTTGAGAGCGTCCGCCGGGGTGTCCGACGGGGAGACGTAGCTCTCCTGCGCGAGGCGGAGCGCCTCGCGCGAGTCGTTCAGCTCGCGCTCGGAGAGGGCCTCGCGGCGCTTTGCGCTCTCCGCCGCGTGTACTCGCGCGGCGTGCTCCTCCGCGAGGGCGGCGATGCCGTCCGCGGAGCCAGTACCGTATTTCCCGAGCAGGCGCTGGAGCTCGGAGGCGGCGCGCTCCGCGGCGCGGCGAGCCTTTGAATATTTCGAGAAGCCGTAAACGGCGAGGGCGGCGAAAACCGCCGCGCCGGCGAAGGCGTATACGTTCCAGACGGCGCCGAGGATTATGCAGACGGCGGCGAGGACGGCGAGGGCGGCGGCGGGCAGGGCGCTCGCGCCCTTTTTCGCCGCGGCGGCGAGCTTTTCGGCGCGGGAGCGCTCCTCCTCGGCCTTTTCGGCCGCCTCGGCGGCGGACATGCCGCCGAAAACGCCGCCGGCGGCCTCGGCCTCAGCCTTGGCGCTTTCGGCCACGGCCACGCGGTGGGCCGCTTCGGCCCTCTCGCTGCGCTCGCGGGCCGAGGAGAGGGCGCGCGAGAGCTCCGAGCGCGCGGCGGAACGGCTCGCGTCCAGCGCGCGCCGGCGCCCGGCGGCCTCCCCCTCGCGGAGCTCGAGCTCGGCCGTGCGGCGCTCGAGGTCGTTCACCGTGGCGGACATGGCGCCGAGCTTTTCCTCATCGGCGGCTATCTCGCCCTCGAGGGCGGGGATAGCGCCGCGGCGGTTATATTTGCGCTTGCGCTGCCATTCGCGGAGCTGCGCGTCCGCTTCCGACCAGCTCGCGCCCTCCTCCTCGCCGGTGGAGACCACGGAGACTATGCGTTTTTCAAGCTCGGCGGAGCCGCTTATCGCGCTCTCGCCCTGGCCAATGAAGGCGCTGCGGCGGAATACCTCGCGCGTCGCGCCCGTGAGCGCTTCGCCGGCGGAGGCCCCGTCCAGCCCCGGGACGCGCTCCTCCGTGCCGGTGTAGACGGCGGAGAACTCGCGCATCGGGGCGTTCGCCGCCTTTGTCGAGCGGCGGAGCGTGATGTCCCGCCCGGCGTGGCTTATGTCCATCTCACCGGCCATGGGGGCGCCGCTCCAGGGGGCGTATTTCAGCTTGTCCGGCAGGTGGCCGGAGCGCGCGCGCTCAGAGCTGTCCACGCCGTAGAGCATGGCGCGGATGAAGGCGCACCAGGTGCTCTTCCCGCTCTCGTTCGGGGCGGCGATGACGTTCAGCCCCGGCTTGAGCTCCAGCGTTTTGCCGTCGAGGCAGCCGAAGGAGGCGGTCATGCGTTTTATTATCAAAGCTCCTCAGCCTCCTCCCGGCGCTCGAGCGCGGCGAGGCCCCAGCGGGCCGCGCGGTCGATCAGCTCGCGCTGAGCGTCATTTTCCGCAGATTCGAGCCGCTCTTTGAGTATGCGCAGGAAATTGCCCCTGAGCGTGTCCTCCCCCGCGCGCTCCCAGACGTCGCGGCGGAGCCGCGTCTCGTCCCGCAGGCGGAGGGCGAAGCACTGCCCTTCGAGTGAGCGGCGCAGCGCGGCGATGTCCGGTGGAGACTCCACCTCGCCGGTGAGGACGATTTTATAGCAGTTGCGCTCAGCGTCCGGCGGCAGCTCGACGGCCGCGCCGGCGCCGAGGTCGAATGTGAGCGTCTCGTAGCGGCGGAGGCAGGTGGGGACGAAGGTCATTTTAGGCTCCCCACCGCCGATGTCGGCTATTATCATGCCCTTTTCGCCGCACTCGTCGTAGCCGCGGCCCTCCGGGCAGCCGGGCCAGGCGTAAGGCACGCGGCCGGCCGTGCGTGCGCCGCTGTAGGCGTGTATGTGGCCGAGGGCGACGTAGTCCATGCCGCTCTCGCCTATGTCGGCCTCGTAGATGGCGTTGTAGCGCGAGGCCTGCACGCCCACCTCGCCGTGGACGCACATTATGTTCAATATGCCCTCCTCCCGCGGCGCGTGGAAGCCGCGCAGGAGCGGCGGGCAATAGCGGTCCGTGAACGCGGCGCCGTAGACGCGCGCGTCCAGCGCCGGCAGGTCGATGAAGTCCAGCTCGGCGCGCTTGAAGATATAAGCGTTTTCCGGCAGGCGCATGCGGTCCCAGCGGCCGCCAAGGGCATAGTAGTCGTGGTTGCCGGGGGAGATCACCACCGGCACGGCGCACTCGGCGATAGCGGAGGCAAGGGCCTCCTCGGTCTCCGCGAAGGCCACGCCGCGGTCGAAAACGTCCCCGGCGAGGAGCACGAGCTGGGCACCGCTCTCGGAGCGGAGGCGCGGCAGCGTGCGCAGCAGTTCGCGCTGCTCGCGCCGGCGGATGGCGGTTTTCTCCGCCGGCAGGCCCTCGAACGGGCTGTCGAGGTGGAGGTCCGCCGCGTGAAGTATCCTTATCAAGTGTATCTCACCGCCTCAGCGCGCAGGCATGCGCCGGTTTCAGTGTCTATTTCGAAGAGGGCGCCCTCGAGCTTGCCGGGGCCGGGCGCGCAGTCGTACCTCCGCGGCACGTCGCCGAGGAACTTGCCGACGGACTGCTCGCTCTTTATGCCGAGCACGGACTCCATCGCGCCGGTCATGCCGAGGTCGGTGATATAGCCCGTCCCGCGCGGGAAAATGCGCGCGTCCGAGGTCTGCACATGCGTGTGCGTGCCCCAGACGGCGCTGACGCGCCCGTCGAGGAAATAGGCCATGGCGAGCTTTTCGCTGGTGGCCTCGGCGTGGAAGTCCACGACTATCATCCTGGCCTCCTCGTGCTCGAGCAGGGCGTCCGCCACGAGGAAGGGGTTGTCAGTATTCGTGTCGAGCGTGAAGCGGCCCATGAGGTTTATCACCACGAGCTTGCCGAAGGGCGTCCTGAATGCGGCGGCGCCGCGCCCGGGGCACTGCGGGGCGTAGTTCGCCGGGCGGAGCACCACGGCGCTCTCGTCAAGATAGGGCTGGAGCTCCCAGCGCGTCCAGGTGTGGTTCCCGAGGGTTATGGCGTCCGCCCCGGCGGCGAGGATCGTGTCAAGCTGGCGGGGGGTGGCGCCCACGACGTTGGCGTTTTCGCCGTTGACAACGATGAAATCCGCGCCCACTTCCTTTTTGATGCGGGCGAGGTTTTTTTCGATATAGTCGAGGCCGGTGGCGCCCACCACGTCGCCCACGGCCAAAACCCTGTAAGTCATGTCACGAGCTCCCTTTCATCTTATGGGTCACACTATTATATCCCGGCTTCACCCTTTGCGCAAGACAAAACCGCGGCGGGAAAATGAGGGTTGATTTTGACAAGTATCCCGGCTATATTGAGCGGCAAGGGGGAAACGAAAAAATCCACCGGCGGGAACACCGGTGGATTTTTCTGCTCCGTCCCGCGTGGGAGGGACTGGATTTATTGGCTGCCGAGAGGCCGCGGGGCCCCTCGGGCGGGCTCACTTCAGCTCTACCTCGGCGCCAACGCCCTCGAGCTGCTTCTTGAGGGCCTCGGCCTCGTCCTTGGAGACGGCTTCCTTGATCTTGGCGGGCACGCCCTCGACAAGGGCCTTCGCCTCGGCAAGGCCCAGGCCGGTGATGGCGCGGACTTCCTTGATGACCTTGATCTTCTCGGAGCCGAAGCTCTTCATGACGACGTCGAATTCGGTCTTCTCCTCCTCGGCGGGGGCAGCAGCGGCAGCGCCGGCAGCGGGGGCGGCGACGGCGGCGGCAGAGACACCGAAGGTCTCCTCAAGGGCGTGTACGAGCTCGCTGAGCTCAAGAACGGACAGAGCCTTGATCTCCTCGATCATGGCGGTAACTTTTTCGCTGGCCATTATTATTTCCTCCTGTTTATCAGTTTGTCAGGTGTGCCGCTCTTACTCGGCGGCGGGGGCTTCTTCGGCGGGAGCTTCGGCGCTCTCGACGGTGCCGCCGTTCTTCTCGACTATCTGGCCGAGGACAACGGCGAGGCTGGTGATGGGGGCGAGCATGGTGCCAAGGACCTTGGCATACAGCGCGTCCTTGCTGGGCAGGGCGGCGATCTCCTCGATCTCCTGCGCTCCGAGCACCTGGCCGTCCATGAACGCGGCCTTGATGTTGAAGCGGTCGCCCATCTTCTTCGAGTACTCGCTGATGATGCGGATAGGCGCGATGGGGTCACCGGCGCTGGTGGCCAGGGACGTGGTGCCGTTGAGCACGTGGTCCAGACCGGTCAGGCCGGCCTTGTCCATGGCGAACTTCGTCAGCGTGTTCTTCACGACGCTGTACTCGACGGAGCTCTGGGACAGGTCACGGCGAAGCTGGGTGTCCTCCGCGACGGTGATGCCGCGGTAGTCGACGATCACGCCGGCGCTGGCAGCCTGGAGACGAGCGGCGAGGGCCTCGACAACGGCCTGCTTTTCGCTCAGAATCTTAGCATTCGGCATTTCTTGAGTTTCACCTCCGGCAATATTCGTAAGCGCCCAAAAATAATCCCCCGTGCACAGGACACGAGGGCAGAAAGCTATCATAACAGATGGCCGTCCTCGGCAGGACTTCCGCATATAGCAGCCTGCTGTCTTTGGAGCGCCACAATAATTTATCAGCATTTTACGCGCTTGTCAAGGGGGTAAAGACATATTTTTACCCCCTTCGGGCAGCTTTTTGCGCACCCGGCGCGCGGGAGATCAGGAAAACAGGCCGCGGAAGAAGTCGATGACGGAATTGATGACCTCGACCACGCGGTCGAAGAAGCCGCCGGCGCGCTCGAGCACGGCGCCGAGGGAGCGGAGGGTGTCCTGCACGGACTCGACCTTTTGCCGCAGGGAGTCCGGGTCCAGCTTCTCGAGCGCGCGGCAGAGCGTGACGAGCTGGCCCACCTGCGAGTCGTTCAGCTCCACGCCGGCCTCGGAGGCGATGCGGGAGATCTCGGCGCGGAGCTCTTCGTCGGTCATATCGCGCGTTTTGTCCAGGAGCAGCTTGAGCTCGTTGACTATCTCCACGGAGCCGGGGCTGCCGACGCTGTCCGCGAGGGAGGCGGTGACCGTGAGCTCCTGGGTGCTGACGCGCTTGGCCTCCTCGCTCAGCTCCTCGCCGGTCATGTCCTCGTACGCGAGGTACACGCCCGTCAGCGCGGCGGTGCCGGAGACGGCAAAGGGCGCGGAGACGGCTATGCGCGCGTCCGTTATGCCGGCGGTGGCGAGCGCGCCGACATACATCTCCGGCGTGCACCAGTTTATGTTCTCGGTAGTGACATCGAGCCCCTCACCCTCGGGCAGCAGCTCGATATAGGCGCAGGAGATGGCGTTTGTACCGATGAGGGCGCTGTCCACCAGGCCCTCGAGATATTCGCGCTCATCCGCGTTCGTGACGGTGAGCTCGGCGACGCTGCCGCGCTCCACGCCGAAGGAGGAATAGACGAAATCTATCTGCTCCTCGGTGAGGTCCGCGCCTATGACGGCGCGGGCCTCGCCGCCGCCAGACGCGGAGGCGGCGCAGAGCGGCGCGAGCAGGCAGAGCACAAGTATGAAGGCAAGGGTTTTCCTCATCCGGGCACCTCCTTATAAAATATACGACGCGGCGCGGCTCGGGATGTTCCTCAAAGCGGCTTTTTGGATATCTTTGCCCAGCGGCGCGGATATGCGTCCGGCGTGGGCGCGGCCTTTTCGATCACCACGGCCGCATGGCTGAGCTCCGTGCCGGGGACGGAATAGGGCACGGCGCGCACATCGCCGCCGCCGAGGAGCCCTATTGCGTGCCGGGCCTCGCTGATTTCCGCGGCGAAGTCCGGGCCCTTCATGGCTATGAACAGCCCACCGGGGCGCACGAAGGGCAGGCAGAGCTCGCAGAGCACGTTCAGCCGGGCCACGGCGCGGGACACGGCGATGTCGAAGCCCTCACGCAGCCCGCGCGGGGCCTCCTCCGCGCGGGCGCAGACCACCTGCACGTCCTCCAGCCCGAGCAGCTCCGCGGCGGAGCTGAGGAAGCCGGTGCGCTTGACGAGGCTGTCCAGCAGAGTGAGCGAGATGGTGCTCTCCGCGATTTTCAGCGGGATGCCGGGGAAGCCGGCGCCGGAGCCCACGTCTATGACGCGCTTTCCGGCAAAATCCGCCGCCGTGAGCAGGGCGCAGCAGTCGAGGAAGTGCAGCCGCGCCGTGTCCTCCTCGCCCTCGATGGAGGTGAGGTTCATCACGCAGTTGCGCTCGGTGAGGTATTCGTAATAGCGGCGGAAGCGCCGCAGGGCCTCGCCGTCAAGCTCAAGGCCCAGCCCGGCAAAGCCTGAGCGCAGTATTTCCTCCATGGCCGCCTCCTGTTTGTAGGGTGATATGATTGTAGCACAGATTTGGGGTTTAGGGAAGAGGAAACGCCGGGGCGCTGATGCGCCCCGGCGTTTGCCGGCTGTAAATTGGCGTTTGCCTGATTGAGCGGCTCCCGGCGCGGCGTTCTGCCTCCAGGCGCCTGCCGCGCTTTGCGCGGCGCTATGCCGCCGGGCGCAGCCCGGCTATGCCTACGCACGCAGTGCGGCTATGCCTCCAGGCGCAGCCTGGTATGCCGCCGGGCGCAGCCCGGTCAGGCGTAGAAGTCGTGGTCGCCGACGCTGGCGACGAAGACCCTGGTTTCCTGGAACCAGCCGTCCGCGCCGATGTCCGGGTTGACGAAGTAGAGGCTGTCCCCGGCGACGTCCGCCCCGTCGAGGCAGAGCTTTGCGGCGATTATGGCCTCGTCGTCCGGCTCGCAGTAGATGCCGCCGGTCTCCACCGGGGAGAACTGCACGCCGTAGCGCGTGTCGAATATGACGTCGTACACCGTGTCCGGGAACGCGGGGGAGGCGACGCGGTTGAGTATGACGTTGCCGACCGCTATCATGCCCTCCATGGACTGGTTCCCGCTCTCCGCAAATATGATGCGGGAGAGCCAGAGCACGTCCTCCTCATTGTAAAAGCTGCTGCCGCTCTCGAGCGGGGCGAGGGCCGTGGCGTCAATGTCCACGCTGAAGCTCTCTTCGTCCCACGTGACCGCGCAGGAAAACAGCTTACCGAGCGCGTTAAGCGGCCAGAGCGTTTTTCCGGAAACCTCCTGTAATCCGGAGCCCAGCCAAATGTTCCTTTCCTTGACTTCGAGCCACGTGCCGTCCTCCGACAGCACCGGCTTCAGGCCGCCGATCGAACCGTTTGAATACTTTAGCCCGGTCAGCTCCGCAAAATCCTCAAGCGTTATGTACGACCTGCCCTCTATCAGAAGGCACTCGCCGCGCAGCACGCCGTTTACATAGACGTCGGCAACATTGTCCGGCCGCTCCGGCTCCGGCGCGGCCTCCGCTGCCGGCCGGGCGGGTTCCTCCGTATCCTGCGCAGCTGGTTCGTCCGCCGGCTGCACAGCTCCCTCCTCCTCCGGCAGCTCGGCCGGGGGTACGTAGGACGCGCACAGCACCAGGCAGGTGAAGCAGAGCAGCAGGAGGAGCGCCATATTGCTTCTCCGATTTCTGGCCATTTTGCACCTCAGCAATTTATCCGCTGTGTTTGGGCGGGGCCTGTCCGCGTTCGGGGGCCCTGCCGCTTCCTGTGCAATAATTATAGTCAAAATCGAAGGTCGAATTCAATCGGCATTTTAGACAAACCAAGTTTTTCGTTTTTTGATATTGTCACCAATGCCACCACATTATATGGCGATTTAGGTCGAATTTACTCGAATGGCTCTATATATTGTGTTGTGCTATCTGCCGAAATTAACTATTTCGACGGGTTCCGACGGAAAAAAATTTGCAATCGCGCAAGTTTGGCTTACAAAAAACACGATTTCTGTCATTTTTGTAATTGTTTCGAGATATTATGTAAATCAATTTTCGATTTTTTTAAGGTATTCCTTCAGCCCTTCGGCCAGCTGTCCGGGGCAGGAGGAGGGCTTTGTCTTGCAGCGGATGCCGTCCAGCCGGCGGACGCATTCCTCGGGGGTCATCCCCACTACAAGGGCAGAAATACCCTTCAAATTGCCGTCGCATCCCCCTTCGACCTTTAATGACACGATTTTACCGTCCTCGATCTCCACCGTCATTTTCTGCGAGCAGACGCCCTTGGGGTTGAAACTGAACACCATTGAGTATCATCCTTTCTAATTTATGGCAGCAATTATGTAATCCTTTTTGGCATATGAATAATATCACGTTTATTCATTTCCTGCAAGAGCGTCATCATTATCAAGCTCTGCGCATAGATTTGCCGGGAGGGGGTGAGAGGCTTGGCTAAGCTCAAAAAGGCGGCGGCGGCCGTCCTGGCGCTGCTCGGCGCGAGGGCGCTGCTGGCGGGGGGAGGCCTTGCCCTCTCCGGCGGGACGGACGGACTGCTCTCCGCCGCGCTGTCGCTCGAGCTTGGCCTGCCCTCCGAAGCCGCGGGGCCGGAGGCGAGCCCCTCCCCGGCGGCGGACGCATCGCCCGAGAGGACGCCGGACAGCTATATTTCGATAGTCCCGACGCCCTCCCCCTCGCCGGACGCGGAGGAGGCGGAGGTGACGCCGCCCTCGGTGGACTCGGACGGCACGCCGATAGTCGAGACGACGATATATTCGGGAGTGTCCATCAAAAACGCCACGGATATTGACATAGACACCGCGGCGCTGCTTTCCGCCGGGCCGCCGCAGACGCTGCCGGCGGAGGGGCCGCAGATACTGATTGTGCACACCCACGGGAGCGAGGCCTATACGCCGGATTCGCGCGACTATTACGAGGAGACGGACACCGACCGGACGGAAGACAAAAACTACAACGTCATACGGGTGGGCGACGAGCTGGCCGCGGCGCTGACGGAGTTGGGGCTGAACGTGCTGCACGACAGGGAGATATACGACTATCCGAGCTACACGGGCTCGTACTCGCGCTCCGGCGCGGCGGTGGAGGAGTATCTGGCCGAGTATCCGGACATCGCGGTGGTCATAGACCTGCACCGCGACGCCCTCGGCGACGAGGACGTGACGTACAAGACCGTGGCGGAGCTGACGGGCGAGCGCTCGTCGCAGGTGATGATGCTCGTCGGCACGGGGGAGAGCGGGCTGTGGCACCCCAACTGGGAGCAGAACCTGCGCCTGGCGCTATATCTGCAGGACGCGGTGAACGACATGTATCCCACGCTGATGAGGCCGGTCTCCGTGACCTCGGAGAGATACAACCAGCACCTGACGACCGGCTCGATGATACTCGAGGTGGGCTCGAACGGGAACACGCTGCGCGAGGCGCTCAACGCCGTGAGGCTCTTCGCGGCGGCGGCCGGCCCGGCGCTGCTCGAGCTGGTGGAGGGGCAGTGAGCGCCGCCCGGGGGGCCGGGCGGCGTCAATTATAATTATATAGTGTGGTCCCGCCGGCGCGGCGGGAAGTTTTGCGCCGCGCGGGGCAGTTTGCGCTTGACAAATTGACAAAATCGTGTATAATTTATTGGCCTGCCCTTGGGACAGGCCAATATCCTTGCCCGCAGGAAAGTGCGGGCCATCAGTCCAGAAGGAGGTGCACAAATGGCTAAGACGAGCGAAAAGTACGAGGTAATGTACATCATCAACCCCAACCTCTCCGAGGAGGAGACCGCCGCGGTCGTTGAGAAGTTCAAGGCGCTTGTCGAGCAGAACGGCACGCTTGATGAGATGGAGGAGATGGGTAAGCGCAAGCTCGCTTACGAAATCAACTATCTCAGCGAGGGCTACTACGTCCTCATCAAGTTTACGAGCGCGCCGGAGTTCCCCGCAGAGCTCGACCGTATCCTCGGCATAACCGACGGCGTCATCCGCAGCCTTATCACCCGCAGGCCGGAATAAGGGGGCGTTTAAGATGCTCAACCACATCGTCCTGATGGGACGGCTCACCAGGGACCCAGAGCTGCGCTACACGCAGTCCCAGATACCCGTGGCGAGTATCCGCATCGCCGTTGACCGCGACTTCGGCCGCGGCGAAGAAAAGCATACCGATTTCATCGACGTCACCGCGTGGCGCCAGACCGCCGAGTTCGTGAGCAAGTATTTCCAGAAGGGCCGCATGATAGTCGTCTCCGGGCGGCTGCAGATGCGCGACTGGACGGACAAGGACGGCAACAAGCGCACCAGCGCCGAGGTCGTGGCCGATAACGTCTATTTCGGCGACAGCAACCGCGGCGGCGACTCCAACCGCGACAGCGGCTATTCCGGCAACAGCTACGGCGGCGGGAACAGCTATTCGGGCGGAGGCAGCAGCTACGGCGGCCGCGAGAGCGGCGGCTATGGCGGCGGGAGCTACGGCTCCGGCCGCGACAGCTCGCGCAGCGCCCAGCAGAGCGCGCCCTCCGGCTTTTCCGAGCTGGACGACGGGGACGGCGAGCTGCCGTTTTGAGAGCAGGCGGCGCCGAGGCGCGCCGCACACGCCATCTGCCTGCATATTTCCCGCCATGCTTCATGAAAATGCTCGGAAATACACAAAGTATTCCCTGCGCTTTTCATTTTGCCTGACGAAAAACCTGCCGCGCAGCTGCCGCGCGAGCGCACCGCGGCGCCGCCTGTGGATTGGCCTGAAGGCGAAATATGCCGGCAAATCTTATTAAACTTTTCAGGGAGGTATTACCTTGGCTTTCGATAATAAGGGAAAGAATCGCAAGCGCAAAAAGGTGTGCCAGTTCTGCGTGGATAAGGTCGCTTACATCGACTATAAGGACTCCGCCAAGCTCAGGAAGTTCATCTCCGAGCGCAGCAAGATCCTTCCGCGCCGCACTACCGGCACCTGCGCCATGCACCAGCGCGAGCTGACCGAGGCCATCAAGCGCGCCCGTCAGATCGCCCTGCTGCCCTACGTCACAGACTGACTTGCAGGACAAACTCCCCCCGCCACGGCGGGGGGAGCTTTTTTTGCGCCCGGGCAGCGCCCGGGGGCATAGCGCGCCAGTTTGCGTCTGGAGGCACAGCGCGCCAGTTTGCGTCTGGAGGCATAGCACGCCGCAGGGCGGCGCGTGGGCGGCGCGAGGGCGCATACCTGAGAACGGATCTTTTTAGACAGAAAAAGCGGGAGGGCAGAAGCCCTCCCGCTTTTTTGTCTGGGATTTAGATAACCTCGATGGTGATGTTGGGCAGCACGCCGTTCAGGCTGGCGGCGTCGTCCATGTTGGTGGAGTCGACCGGGTACTCGGCGTCGACAACGAGGGAGCCGTCCTTCATGGAAGCGAGCATGGCCTCGTACTCCTCGACGGTGTAGTTCTCGAGCATCCAGGTGTCGGTCGGCAGGCCGACGGCGTCGTCAGCAGCGCCGAGGGTGGTGGTGGTTCCGCCGATCTCGTCCCAAGTGCCTTCATAGAAGTGGCCGAGGGCGACTTCGGCGGCCTGGGCGATGCCCTTCATGGCAGAGGTGATGACGGTGGGGCTGTCGCCGCTCTGGTCGACGTCAACACCGATGACCAGGCCGTCGTTGGCGGAGGCGGCGCTGGAGATGGACTCGAACATGGAGCCGCCGCAGGCGAACACGACCTCGGTGCCGGTGGTGTACCAGCCGTTGATCATGGTCTGCAGGTCCGGGGAAGCGGTGAAGGTGGCGCCGTACTGCCAGCTGTACTTCACGTTGACGTCAACGCCCATCTCCTCGGCAGCCGCGCTGGCGCCCTGGAGGAAGCCGTAGCCGTAACGGCAGCAGGCGGGGTTGGTGCCGCCGCCGCCGCCGGAGAAGCCGAGCTGGGTGTAGCCCTCACGGACAATGGCGTAACCGGCGAGGTAGCCGGCCTGCTCCTCCTGGAAGTTGATGCCGGCGACGTTAGTGAGGACGTTGCCAGCCTCGTCATTGATGGAGTAGCCGTCGATGAAGACGAACATGACTTCGGGGTTGTTCGTGGCGGCGGTGCGCAGGGCGGCCTCCTGCAGGAAGCCGGCGCAGACGACGATCTTGGCGCCGTTGTCAACGGCGTCCTGCATGGCCTGGGTGCGGTCCTCGTCGGTGGCCTGGTCGCCGTTAGCGGGCTGATAGTACTTGTAGGTCAGGCCGTTGTTGTAGGCGTACAGCTTGACGCCGTTCCAGGTGCCCTCGTTGAAGGACTTGTCGTGGAGCTGGCCGACGTCGGTGACGAAGGCGACCTCATAGGTGCCGTCGTCGGAGGTCATGTTGTCCTCGATGTCGTTCGGGTCGATGGCGGCGGGGTCTTCACCCTCGGGAGCAGTGCTCTCCTCGGTCTCGGGGGCGGTGCTCTCCTCGGTCTCGGGAGCGGTGCTCTCCTCAGTCTCGGGAGCGGTGCTCTCTTCGGACTCGGCGGGCTCGCTGCCGCAGGCGGCGAGCGCGAAGACCATCACGAGAGCGAGAAGCAGAGCAAGAAACTTCTTCATTCTGTTATGTATCCTCCGTTTCATAATATGATTCGGGAACTTCCGCGCGGCCTCTTCCGCGCTGTGAGCCATTATATCACAGAGCATTGTATCCTTCAAGTAAAATACATGAAAATTTACTGTGAACAGGAAAAATGCCGGGCCATCCCTTTACATTGGCTGGGGGATGCCCTGAAAACGGCGTTTTTATCAGGCGAGGAGCGCGGCCGTGTCGAGCGCGATCTCGATCATCTCGTTGAAGGAGGTCTGACGCTGCTCGGGGGTAAGCTCCTCGGTGCGGTACATGTGGTCGGAGATGGTGCAGAGGCAGAGCGCGCGAGCGCCGCAGCGGGCGGCGTTCATATAGAGGCCGGCGGCCTCCATCTCCACGGCGAGGACGCCCATCTTTTTCCACTGGTCGGGGCCGTCCGAGCCGTCGTTGTAGAAATTGTCGCTGCTGAGCACATTGCCCGCGCGCATGTCCACGCCGCGCGCCGCGGCGGCGTCCATCGCGGTTTTCAGCAGCGTCCAGTCTGCCGTGGGGGCGAAGGTGCCCTTCAGGCCGAACTGGTGGGCGAAGTTGGAGTCGGTGCACGCGCCGAGCGCGGCCACGACGTCCATGAGCTTCAGATCGTCCGCCATGCCGCCGGCGGAGCCGACGCGGATGATGTTTTCAACGCCGTACTGGGTGTAGAGCTCCCAGCTGTAGATGCCTATGGACGGGATGCCCATGCCGCTGGCCTGGACGGAGACGCGAGCACCCTTCCAGTACCCGGTGTAGCCCTGTACGCCGCGGACATTGTTGACGAGGACGGGGTTTTCGAGGAACTTTTCGGCTATGAATTTTGCACGGAGCGGGTCGCCCGGCATGAGGACTGTCTTTGCAAAGTCGCCCTTTGAGGCGCTGTTGTGCGGGGTTGGCATATACGCTCTCCTCCTTTATTGATCGCGGGGTGAAGACAATATTAAAATATCATACGGGACGGGTAAAAGTCAATTTGCATCCGGGCCGCTCGTGTGATAGAATCTTGTCGAACGGGGGTGCGGATATGGGAGACGTGATAACGATAGGCATAGCCGGTGGGACAGGCAGCGGGAAAACGACGATAACAAGGCGGCTGCTGCAGCGCTTTCCCGACAGCGTGAGCGTGGTGTACCACGACAACTACTACAAGGCGCACAACGACATGAGCTATGAGGAGCGCTCGAAGCTCAACTACGACTGCCCGGACGCCTTTGACACCGAGCTGCTGCTGCGCGACCTCGCCGCGCTGCGCCGGGGCGAGGAGATACGCTGCCCCGTGTACGACTACACGGTGCACAACCGCTCGGAGAAGACCGTGCTCGTGAAGCCCGCGCCGGTCGTGATAGTCGAGGGTATACTTATTTTTGAGGACAGGCGCATCTGCGACCTGCTCGACATCAAGATTTTCGTGGACACGGACGCCGACGTGCGCATACTCCGGCGCATAGTCCGCGATGTGCGCGACCGCGGCAGGAGCCTTGAGAGCGTGGTGGACCAGTACCTGACCACGGTGAAGTCCATGCACGAGATGTACGTGGAGCCCAGCAAGCGCAACGCGGACATAATCATCCCCGAGGGCGGGCACAACTTAGTTGCGATGGACATGCTGATAGAGCGCATAAACGCGCATGTGAACGGAGCGGCGAAAAATGGCTAAACTCTACTTCAAATACGGGGCCATGGGCTCGAGCAAGAGCGCGCAGGCGCTCATCACGCAGTTCAACTATGAGGAGCTGGGCATGACCGTCTGGCTCATCAAGCCGAGCGTGGACGACCGCGACGGTGCGGACATAGTTAAAAGCCGCGTGGGCCTTGCGCGGCACGCGACCATAATATATCCCGATGACGACATCCGCGCGAGATATGAGGCGGCGGGGAAGTACGACGTTGTGATAGCGGACGAGGCGCAGTTTTTCACGCCTGAGCAGATAGACGGCCTGCGCGACATGGTGGACGAGCTGGATCTGCCCGTGCTCTGCTTCGGGCTGCGCACGGACTTTTTGACGCACATGTTCCCGGGCAGCAGGCGGCTGCTGGAGCTGGCCGACTCGATAACGGAGATCAAGACCGTCTGCGAGTGCGGCTCGAAGGCGACGGTGAACGCCCGCATCGGCCCGGATGGGAAGATAATCACCTCGGGCGACCAGATCTTTCTCGGCGGGAACGACAGCTATGTGGCGATGTGCCACAAGTGCTGGCGGCGGAAGATAAGGGAGCAGCAGGGCTGACAGGCCGGGACAGCGGCTCCGGAATACGCAAAAAGCGCCCCAATGGGGGCGCTTTTTGCGTGCCGGGACCTGCCCGGCTATCTCCATATACGCTTTGAGCCGGGGTGGGACTCGAGGCACTCCTCGGTAAGGAGGGCCAGCTCTTCGCTGTGGTCCTCCGAGGGGTCTTCATACTCGAGGATGCGTTCGGCGTTGAATTCAAAGGCATCCTCGCCGTGCTCCCTCCAGAGGGCCATCAGCTCGCGGTTCCGGTGGCTTCCCGAGGAGAGCTTGAACCGGTTGCTGTTGATATCGGCCCCGATGTCCTTCGACGCGCCGAAGAAGGTGCTTCCCGTGGCAGTACAGCGTATTGCGACTACGCCCATATCCGGGCGGCGGTTTTTGTATGCCTCCGCCAGCTCGCGGCGCTTTTCCCTGTCCATGTCAGACCTCCGTAAAAATCGCCCCGGCAGCGTGCCGGGGCGGTTTGTCATTTTGCGTACTCGACGGCCTTGGTCTCGCGTATCACGTGGACCTTTATCTGGCCGGGGTAGGTGAGCTCGTCCTCGATCTTCTTGGCGATGTCGCGCGCGAGGAGGACCATCTGGTCCTCGCTGACCTCCTCGGGCTTGACCATGACGCGGATCTCGCGGCCGGCCTGTATGGCGTAACAGCCCGAGATGCCGGGGAAGGAACGGGTGACGGCCTCGAGCTTTTCGAGCCGCTTGACGTAGTTCTCCACATTCTCGCGCCGCGCGCCGGGGCGGGAGGCGGAAATGGCGTCCGCCGCCTGGACGATGCAGGCGACGACACTGTGCGGCTCCACGTCGCCGTGGTGCGCCTCGATGGCGTGCAGGACTTCGGGGGATTCCTTGTATTTTCGGGCGATGTCCACGCCGATGGAGACATGGCTGCCCTCGACCTCGTGGTCGATGCTTTTGCCGAGGTCGTGGAGCAGGCCGGCGCGCTTGGCCGTCTGCACGTCCACGCCGAGCTCGGCGGCGATGAGGCCGGAGAGCTGCGCGACCTCGATGGAGTGGTTCAGGACGTTCTGCCCATAGCTCGTGCGGTACTTCATCCGGCCGAGCAGGCGGATTATCTCCGGGTGCAGGCCGTGGATGTTGGTCTCGAGGGCGGCGCGCTCGCCCTCCGCCTTGATGGTGGCGGCGACCTCCTTCTGGGCCTTCGCGACCATTTCCTCAATGCGGGCCGGGTGGATGCGCCCGTCCTGTATGAGCCGCTCGAGCGCGATGCGCGCGACCTCGCGCCGGACGGGGTCGAAGCTGGAGAGCGTTATCGCCTCCGGCGTGTCGTCAATTATAAGGTCGCAGCCGGTGAGGGTTTCTATAGAGCGGATGTTGCGGCCCTCGCGGCCGATTATGCGGCCCTTCATCTCGTCGTTGGGGAGTGGTACGACGGATACGGTTATCTCGCTGGCGTGGTCGGCGGCGCAGCGCTGTATGGCGGTGGCGATGATCTCACGCGCGCGCTCCTCGGCCTCGTCCTTATATCTGGCCTCCACCTCGCGGACCTTGGCGGCCATCTCGTGCGTGACCTCGCTCTCCACGTTGGAGATGAGGTACTGCTTGGCCTCGTCCACCGTGTAGCCGGAGATCTTCTCGAGCATTTCGAGCTGGCTCTTCTTGACGAGCTTTATCTCCTCCTGCATGGCGTCCGCCTGGCTGAGCTTCTGGTTCAGGCTCTCGGTCTTTTTCTCAAGGGTGTCGGTCTTGCGGTCGAGCGTTTCCTCCTTCTGCTGCAGGCGGCGCTCCTGCTTGCTGAGCTCCGCGCGGCGCTCCTTTACCTCGCGCTCGTATTCGGTGCGGTTTTTGTGTATCTCCTCACGGGCCTCGACGAGCGCTTCGCGCTTTTTCGATTCGGCGGCCTTGATGGACTCGTTTATGATCCGCTTGGCCTCCTCCTCGGCGCTGGATATCTCGCGCTCCGCGACTTTTTTGCGGTAAACTATGCCGAGCAGGAAACCTATGACAAGCACCACGGCCACAGCGGCCACGATGCCAACTATTTCCCAAAACATGGTACCAGTAATGCGCCTCCCTTTCTTTAAACATCTGCTGAAATCAAGACGGGCAGTTCGCGCTGTGCCGCCCGTGGAAAAGTTAATATCAAAGGAGGTTCCCCTACCCCCCTGCAATATTATCGAATTATTCTACACCGTAAATCGGCGTTATGTCAAGTCAAAACCGCGCGCCGCAGGAGCTTGCCTTTTGCCGCGGCGCGTCGTATTATTACATCAGATACGCCTTATGGCGCGCAAAACAGTAGAAGGAGGGTTCTCTCATGGCTCTGGAGATCGCCAACGGCTTTGAGCGCACCGCCGATGTGATAGAGCTCTTTGACGAATACACGAAGTGGATAGTGTCCGAGGACCCAGCCGTGGCCGAGGTGCTGCGCGCGCAGGGCTATGGGGAGGAGACGGCCTCGCTGGATGGGAAATACGGCCCTCCCGGCGGGATGCTGCTGCTGGCCCTCGTGGACGGGGCCGCGGCCGGCTGCGCGGCGCTGCACGCCTTCGGGGAGGAGGGCGCGTGCGAGCTGAAGCGGCTGTATGTCCGCGAGGCATACCGCGGCCGCGGCGCGGCGGGAGCGCTCGTGCGGCGGCTGCTCGATTTCGCGCGCGAGCGCGGCTACACGCACGTGCTGCTGGATACGCTGCCATTCATGCGCAGCGCGATAGGCATGTACGAGCGGCTCGGGTTCGTGAGGACGGGGGCCTATTACCCCAGCCCGTATGAGGACACCATTTACATGCGTCTTGACCTCTGAGCCCACACGTATTAATATGGTGGCATGACAGCCGAATATCAAGGGCTACGCGCCTTTGTGCGCGCCTGAGCGCCGCGCGCGACGCGGCGGGAGGGAGTGTGGGAAGCGCGGTGAGAATCCGCCGCAACGTCCATTGCCGTGAGGCCGGGGGGGCCGTCCCCGCCGGCCGCAGCCGGAATGCCGCTTATGCCCGTGCCGAGTGAACGTTCCCCCGGGTACGGGGGGCGCGGGCACACGCGCCGCCGGGCATCGACGCCCGCCGGGGCTTTGCCACGCCCTTCGCCCGGCACATGGGGCGCGGGGCGTTTTACCTTTTCCGTTGTCAAATATCAGGAAAAGAGGAAGAATCAATGAAAAACCGCACAAAGGCCGCCGCTCTCGCCGCGGCGCTGCTGCTCGCCCTCGCGCTCGCCGCCTGCGGCGCCGGAAGCAGCGGGGACGTATGGGACAGCGCGCTCTACGCTGAGGACACCGAGCTGGGCGAGGGGGAGAACACGATAACCTTCGAGTGCACCGCCGGGGAGAAGACCGTGACATTTACCATCCACACGGATGCGGAGTACCTCCGCGCCGCGCTTGAGGAAAACGGGCTGATTTCCGGCGACGAGAGCGACTTCGGGCTGTACGTCAAGGCCGTGAACGGCATGACGGCGGACTATGACGCCGACGGGTACTACTGGTCGCTCTATGTGGACGGGGAGTACGCCTCCTCCGGCGTGGACACGACCCCGGTGACGGACGGCGGGAGCTATGCCTTTGTCCGCGAGGCCGCGTAAAGGCGCGCTCTCCGTCCGGGAGACGGCGCTCTTCGCCATGATAGGCGTCATGATGTACGCCGGCAAGGCCGTCATGGAGCCGCTGCCGAACATACATCCGCTCGCGCTCTTCACGGTGACGGTGACGCTCGTCTACCGCCGGAGGGCGCTGTACCCGATATACGCCTATGTGCTGGTGAACGGCCTCTTCGCGGGCTTCGCGCCCTGGTGGCTGCCGTATCTGTACCTCTGGACGCTGCTCTGGGGCGGGGCGATGCTCCTGCCCCGGGCGATGGGCGCAAAGCGCGCCGCCGCGGCCTGCTGCGCGCTCTGCACGGCGCACGGCCTCGCCTTCGGCGCGCTGTACGCCCCGGTGCAGGCCCTGATGTACGGCCTGAGCCGGGAGGGTATGCTCGCCTGGATAATCGCAGGGCTGCCCTTCGACGCAGTGCACGCGGCGGGGAACTTCGCGATGAGCCTGCTCGTCGTCCCGCTCACGAGGCTGCTTACGCAGCTGAGCCGGAGGGCGAACATACCCTGTTCCCCGCCGGCGTGGGCAGAAATGAGAGAAAATCGTAAGAAAACCGGAAGTAATTCTTGAAGCTCCGGGCACGGCGGCGTGGTAACATGTGCCCATGCCGTTAGGCAAAAGGAGGACGCACATGAGAAGAGGAAAATACGACGACTATTACGACGAGGTATACGGCCGCAAGCCGCCGAGGAAGCGCCGCCGCAGGCGCGGGCGCGGTTTTTTGCTGCTGCTCGTCGCGGTGCTCGTGCTGGCCGGGCTGTATATGGTGCGGCGCGGCGGGCTGCGCGTCCTCAGTGTGCCGGAGGAGAACATCGAAACGGAGTTCGACGTGGACCTCGACGCCCTTGCCGCGCGCATAACGCCGGAGATGGCCGTGAACACCCTCGGCACTGCCGAGGCCGCGGAGCTGCGCTCCGCGGCGGAGGAGACGCGCGGCGAGCGCGCAAGGATGCTCGAGTTCATGGCGGACAATATAGGCATCTACTCCGAGGAGGCGTACAAGACCGCGATAATCACGCCGGAAAAGACGGCGTTCGCCCTGCTCACGCCGTTCATGAGCGAGCAGGGGGATGTGAGCGTGAACATAGAGCTCACGCCGGGGGAGATACCCTATCTGCTGCAATATGACAGCCGCTGGGCCTATCACGGCTACGGCAGCTCGTACATGGGCTACACCGCCTGCGGGCCCACCTGCCTTTCCATGGCCGCGCTCGCGCTGACGGGGAACCCGGCGTATACGCCGCCCTTCGTGGCCGACTGGGCCGAGGCGAACGGCCACTATGTCCCCGGGGCCGGCACGGCCTGGACGCTGTTCACCACCGGCGCGGCCGCCTTCGGCCTGAACGGTACGGCCATAAGCGCCGGGGAGGAGGACCTGACGGCGCGGCTCGAACGCGGCGAGATCATCGTCGCCTCCATGCTGCCCGGCGACTTTACCACCAGCGGGCATTTCATACTGATAGTCAAGTCAGAGGCCCTCGGCTTCCGCGTTTACGACCCGAACAGCATGGCGCTGAGCCGGCAGTACTGGACGTACGACACCCTTGCGCCGCAGATCGCGCAGCTCTGGAGCCTGACCGCCGCGTGACATCTTTTAGGGAAACCGAAATATTTCTCTTGACAAAGCGCGAAGAATGGATATAATATTCTTCGCATAGCGGGATTGTGTAAAGGTAGCACAGCGGACTCTGACTCCGTATGTGAGGGTTCGAATCCTTCTCCCGCTGCCA
>DVGA01000117.1 GCA_018712985.1 Candidatus Scatomorpha intestinavium | reverse complement strand
CTGGCCCAGCGCATCGCCTCGGGCAACGTGCCCTACAAGCTCCGCGACAAGGAGATCTACCTCCTCGACCTCACCTCGCTCGTGGCGGGGACGCAGTTCAGGGGCCAGTTCGAGAGCCGCATGAAGGGCCTCATCGAGGAGATACGGAAAACCGGCAATGTAATCCTCGTGATAGACGAGGTGCACAACCTTGTCGGCGCGGGCGACGCCGAGGGCAGCATGAACGCCGCGAACATCCTCAAGCCCGCGCTCTCCCGCGGTGAGATACAGGTCATAGGCGCCACCACCTTCACCGAGTACCGTAAGCACATCGAGAAGGACTCCGCCCTCGAGCGCCGCTTCCAGCCCGTGACCGTTGCCGAGCCCTCGATAGAGGACAGCGTGAAGATAATCGAGGGCATCGCCCACTACTACGAGGAGTGCCACAAGGTCCGCATCCCGAAGGAGATGTGCCGCGAGGCCGTGCTGATGAGCGAGAGGTATATAACCGACCGCTATCTGCCCGACAAGGCCATCGACCTGATCGACGAGGCCTGCTCCGACGTGAATTTGAAGGACAAGAGCATCATCCACGCCGAAGAGGTGAGCAAGGAGATCGACGACCTGAACAAGGAGCGCGACCTTCTGCTGGCGGACACGGAGCAGGAGCACTATGAGCGCCTCGCCGTGATACGCACGACGATAATGCAGCTCACCGACGAGCTCAACCGCCTGAAGGCCTCCCCGCCGACGCTGACGCGCGAGAACCTCGCGCGCGTGATCGAGCTCTGGACAAAGATCCCCGCCAAAAACATCACGGCGGACGAGTTCGAGCGCCTTGCCAAGCTGGGCGACCGCCTGCGCGAACACATCGTCGGCCAGGACGAGGCGATAGACGCCGTCTGCGCCGCGATAAAGCGCTCCCGCGTGGGGCTGCAGGCCAAGCGCAAGCCCGTCAGCTTTATCTTCGTCGGCGGCACGGGCGTGGGCAAGACGGAGCTTGTGAAGCGCCTTGCCGCTGACCTCTTCAACTCGCCGGAGAGCCTGATAAGGCTCGACATGAGCGAATTTATGGAGAAATTCTCCGTCTCGCGCATCATCGGCTCGCCCCCGGGCTATGTCGGCTATGACGAGGCCGGCCAGCTCACTGAGAAGATACGCCGCCGGCCGTACAGCGTCGTGCTCTTCGACGAGATCGAAAAGGCCCACCCGGACGTTATGAACATCCTGCTCCAGATCCTGGACGACGGGCGCATAACGGACGCGCAGGGCAGGACCATAAACTTTGAGAACACCGTCATAATCATGACCACCAACGCCGGGAGCAACACGAAGAGCGGCTCGCTCGGCTTCCTCGGCACCGTGTCCGACATGGACCGCGAGCGCGCCATGAAGGCGCTCGGCGAGTTCCTGCGGCCGGAGTTCATAAACCGTGTGGACGAGATAATCTGCTTCAACAAGCTCACGGAGGAGAATTTCCGCGACATAGCCGCGCTGATGCTCGGCGAGGTGAAGCAGCTCATGGACGAGCGCGGCCTGGCCTTTTCCTGGGACGAGAGCGTCGTCGACTACCTCGTCAAAAAGAGCTACAGCCTGACCTACGGCGCCAGGAACCTGCGCCGGACGATACAGAAGGACATCGAGGACGTGATGGCCGCCGTTATCGTGGAGCGCGGCGCGGGCGGGCTGAAAGCCATCGCCCTTACGACGGAGGACGGGAAAATAAAAGTGGAGGCGGAATGAGCATGGTAAGGTTCGAGAGCGACTACCTTGAGGGCGCGCTGCCGGAGGTTTTGGCGGCGATAGAGGAAATCAATTACGACCAGACCCCTGGCTACGGCAACGACAAATACTGCGATGCCGCCGCGGCGATGATACGTGAAAAGTGCGCCGCGCCGGAGGCGTCGGTACACTTCATCGTCGGCGGCACGCAGGCCAACTTCACCGTGATCTGCGCCGCGCTGCGCCCGCATCAGGGCGTTGTAGCGCCGGTCACGGGGCACATCTCCGTGCACGAGGCCGGGGCCATCGAGGCCACGGGCCACAAGGTAATCGAGCTCCCGACGAGCGACGGCAAGCTCACCGCCCGGCAGGTGCGCGAGTGCGCCGAGGCGCACTGGACCGACCCCAACCGCCTGCAGCTTACCCAGCCGGGCATGGTGTACATCTCCCAGCCCACGGAGAGCGGCCTTATCTACTCCCTCGCCGAGCTCGAGGAGATATCCGCCGCCTGCCGCGAGCACGGGATGTACCTGTACGTGGACGGTGCGCGCCTCGGCGTGGCGCTCGTCTGCCCTGGCGCGGACGCGACGCTCGCCGACCTTGCGCGGCTCGCGGACGTGTTCTACATAGGCGGGACCAAGCTGGGCGCGCTTTTCGGCGAGGCGATCGTGATCACGAACAAGGACATCGACCGCGATTTCCGCTATATCATGAAGCAGCGCGGCGGCATCCTGGCCAAGGGCCGCCTCTTCGGCGCGCAGTTCGGCGCCCTTATGAAGGACGGGCTCTATGAGCGCACCGCGAAGCGCGAGGTGGACCTCGCCTGGAAGCTACGCCGGGCCTTTGAGGCCCACGGCTGGAAGCTCTACAGCGACTCGCCCACGAACCAGCAGTTCGTCATAGCGCCGGACGCGGAGCTGGACGCCCTCGCGGAGAAGTACTCCTTCAGCGAGTGGGGCCGCGCGGACGAGGGCCACCGCATCGTGCGCTTCTGCACAAGCTGGGCCACAAAGGAGTCCGACGTGGACGACCTCATCGCCGACCTCTCCACACTGCGTGTGGAGGCGTAGCGCGCCAGGCTGTGCCTGGAGGCAGAGCGCGCGCAAGCGCGCGGAAGGACTCTTAATCGGAAAGAGCAAATTTGATACCTGAACCCAAAGCCGCGGAGCTTTTGCTCCGCGGCTTTTTTCTTGCGGCAGGCTCTATCTCCCGCCTGAAAGGCCTTTCGCGGCCATTTGGGCCGCGCTATGACTCCAGGCGCAGTGTGGTATGATGAAACTTCATACTTAACTTTTCAGAAATTTAACGCTATACTGATATCAACTTCAAATGGATATTCTCTGAAGGGGGAGAGCGGAGTTGAGAAACAACAAAAATTCCTGGGCCAACAAAATACCCGGATGGGCCTGGGGAATCATATCCTTCATCGCGGCAATAGGCATGTGGTACCTGCTGAGCATCCTGCCCAAGACCGCACGTGCGTTCCCGTTTGCACCCACAACCATAGACGGCCTGTGGACCATGATGGAACGCGGCGTGTTCTGGGACGACCTTGCCAGCAGCCTCCTCTCCGTGGTGATGGGCTACGGCCTTGGCTTTGTCATAGCGCTGCCGGTGGCCATACTGATGGCCTGGTATCTGCCCATACGCAATGTCCTCAACCCCTGGATTCAGTTCATCCGCAACATACCGCCCCTGGCTTACGTGCCGCTGCTGGTCGCTTGCGCCGGCGTCGGCCGCCCCGCCCAGGTAACGACTATCACCATTGCCTGCTTCCTCATCATGTGCGTGACTATTTACCAGGGCGTGGTAAACGTTGACGAGACGCTTATAAAGGCCGCGCGCGTCCTCGGCGCCAAGAACCGCGACATCTTTGTGCGCGTGCTCGCCCCGGCCACGCTGCCGTTCATACTGACGGCGATCCGCCTCGGCGCCTCCGTTGCAATGACCACCATCATCGCTGCCGAGAGCGCGGGCTCCCTGGCCGGCCTCGGAATGCGCATCCGCTCGCTGAGCGCCTCGTTTGAGAACGCGGCCATGCTTGCCTACGTCATTGTGCTCGGCATCATAGGCATCCTGCTCGAGAAGGGCATACGCTTCCTTGAAAAGAAACTTACCGGATGGCAGGAGACGATCAACTGATGGATAACATGACTGTAAACGAAGCGCCGGTCAAGGTGCAGATAAAGAACGTTGTCAAGGTCTTCAACGGGCGCAACGGCGAAATGGTCGCGCTCAACGGGGTCAGCCTTGACATCCACGAGAACGAGTTCGTCTGTGTCGTGGGCCCCTCCGGCTGCGGCAAGAGCACGCTGCTGAACATAATCGCCGGCCTGCTCGAGCCCACCAGCGGCGAGGTATATTGCGACGGCAAGCTGGTTGAGGGCACCGGCACCGACCGCGGCGTCGTGTTCCAGCAGTACGCCCTCTTCCCCTGGCTGACTGTAAAGAAGAACGTCCGCTTCGCGCTCGAGATGCGCGGCATCAAGGGCAAAGAGGCCGACGAGCTGGCTATGAAGTACCTTGAGAAGGTGGATCTTGTCAAATTCGCCGACCACTATCCCAAGGAACTCTCCGGCGGCATGAAGCAGCGCGTGGCGATTGCCCGCGC
>DVGA01000116.1 GCA_018712985.1 Candidatus Scatomorpha intestinavium | reverse complement strand
GCCGCCGGGAGCCGCACAGGCGTCGAGCACGCGCTCTCCCGGCCGCGGCGAAACGGTCTCGACCGCAAGCCGCGCGGCCTCGTCCTGCACATAGAAAAGACCATCGGCATAGCCCGGCAGGCGCGTGACATCTCCCGGCTTCCTGACCGATATCTCGCCGGGCAGCTTCCCATATTCAGCCTCCGCGCCAGCGGCGAGCAGCTTTTCCAACAGCTCCTCACCGCTTATTTTCAGCGTATTTGCCTGCAAATAAACCGGCGGCTCGCTGTTATTTGCCGCGAGCAGGCTCCCCGCGCCCTCGTACCCGCGCGCAGACATGAACTCCTCCGCCAGCCAAAGCGGGTGGCTGTATTTCACGCTCAAATATTCCGCCGTCCCGTGCCCCGGCACTTCGGGAGGGAGCTCCCGACGCTCAGAAAGCCGCCTGAGCACGGCGTTTACAAGCCCCGCCGCCCTGGGCGAGCCGAATCTGCGGCAGAGCTCAACGCCCTCGGAAACCGCAGAATGCGCGGGTATGCGGTCAAAAAACAGCAGCTGCAGCGCAGAAATACGCAGGATATCGAGCACCTTTGGCTCTAACTTTTTCAGCGGAGTGGAGCAGAATTCAGATATGCAGAAGTCCAGATACGCCTCGTTTTGCAGCGTGCCGTAAATCAGCCTGGCGCACAGCGCGGCCTCGCGCGCGTCCAGCCACCGTGAAGCGGCCTCGGCCGCCTCCTGCGAAAAGCTGCCGCGCCGGACCGCCGAGAGCGCGTTTACGGCCGCCGCGCGGCCGTTTTCAGCTCTCATCCGGCTTCACCGGATGCCCGAGCAGCCAGTCGGCCGCGCTCATGCGCCTTTTTCCCGGGGCCTGAAGCTCCCTGATCAGGACGCTCTTTCCTCCGCCGCAGGCCACCTCAAGGCCCTCCCTGCCCGCAGAGACGATTTTTCCCGGCGCGAGTGACGTGACCGTGTCCGTATAATCCACGGAATATATCTTCAGCACCGTGCCGTTCAGCTCCATAGTCGCTACCGGCCAGGGCAGCAGCCCGCAGACGTGCTTTACTATCTCCCGCGGCGTGCAGTTCCAGTCTATCGGGCAAACGCTCTTGTCGAGCTGCTTGACATACGTAGCATTATCGTGCTCCTGCGGCGTCCTCGGGGCGGTGCCGGCCGCGATATCTCTAAGCGTGCGCACGAGCAGCCGCGCGCCCATGGCAGACAGCCGGTCAAAGAGCTCGCCGGAGGTTTCAAACTCGCCTATTGGGGTCTTCTCCTGATAAATTATATCCCCGGCGTCCATGTCGTGCGCAAGGTACATGGTTGTGACTCCCGTCTCCGCGTCGCCGTTCAGCACGGCCCACTGGATCGGGGCGGCTCCCCTGTATTTCGGCAGCAGCGAGCCGTGCACGTTCACCGCCCCAAGCCGCGCCGCGGCTATCAGCTCGTCGGGCAGTATCCTGCCGTAAGCAACAACGGCCAGCACGTCCGGCGCGAGCGAGCGCATGAGCTCCAGCGTGTCGCTGCCGCGGACGCCCGCGGGCTGGTACACGTCGATGCCGTGCGCCAGCGCAAGCTCCTTCACCGGGGAGTAGGCAAGCTTCATACCGCGCCCCTTGGGCTTGTCCGGCTGGGTGAAAACAGCCGCGACCTCAATATCCGGCGCGTCAATAAGCGCTTCGAGCGACGCGGCGGCGAAGTCCGGCGTGCCCATAAAGACAACGCGCAGGCTCATTCCTCAACTTCCTCCCGCCAGGAACCGTTCTCGAGCTCCTCCTCGCTGAGCATGCGCTCGGCCACATCGGTGAACACAACGCCATTAAGGTGGTCGATCTCGTGGCAGTAGCAGCGCGCGGTGAGCCCCGTGCCGCTGAGCTCAAAGCTGTTGCCGTCGCGGTCCTGCGCCTTTACGCGGACCTCCATCGGGCGGCTGACAAGCCCCCAGCGCCCGGGGAGCGAAAGGCAGCCCTCCGGTCCGAACTGCTCGCCGGAGCTCTCTATTATCTCCGGGTTCACAAGCTCTATCATCTTAGGTTCCTCGCCCTCGGGGACATTGGTCTCGAGCACCACAATAGCCCGGCGCAGTATGCCGACCTGCGGCGCAGCGAGGCCCACGCCGTCCGCCTCGAGCAGGGTCTCACGCATGTCGTCCAGCAGGGTGTGCAGCCGGTCGTCAAAGCTGGTCACCACGCGGCATTTTTTGTGCAGCGCCGGCTCGACGTTCGGCAGTATTCTTCTTGTTGCCATATTCTTTCCTCCCGAATCAGTCCAGCGGGTTGGTGTCCGCGTAGATGGACACGCCCCTGAACTCCTTATCCGCAGAAAGGCGGACTATAATATCCGCAACCGCCCGCCGCAGCCCGCTTCCCGGTACGGCGCAGAGCGTAACGCGGTATCTGTACTTGTTGTTCACCTTGAGTATCGAAAGCGGCGCCGGGCCGAGCACCCGCGTACCGTCCGCCCGCGATGCCGCCGCGCACAGCTCCGCGCGCACGCGCGACGCGCATTTCAACACCTGTGCCTCGTCGGCTCCCGACATGGTGACCGCCAGCAGCTCTGTAAACGGCGGGCTCTGCTGCAGCCGGCGCATTTCAATCTCAGAGGCGTAAAAGCTCTCGTAATCCTGCCCGGCCGCCTGCCGTATCACCTGGTTTTCGGGCGTATACGTCTGAATGACCGCCCGCCCGGGCCTCTCAAAGCGCCCGGAGCGGCCTATGACCTGCGTTATCAGCGAAAAGGTCCGCTCCGCCGCGCGGAAATCCCCGGCGTACAGGCTCTGGTCGGCGGAGATGACGCCTACGAGCGTGACGTTTTCAAAATTCAGGCCCTTTGTAACCATCTGCGTGCCGATCAGAATTGGCACACGCTCGTCCACGAACCTGGCCAGCAGCGCGTCGTGCCCGCCAGCGGCGGAGACGGTGTCCGCATCCATTCTGAGGATACCGACGCCCGGAAAGAGCTCACCGAGCTCCTCCTCCAATTTCTGCGTGCCGGTGCCGACATAGCTGAGGTGCCCCCCGCATTCGGGGCAGCGCTCATCGGGCCGGCGCGTATATCCGCACTGGTGGCACATCAGCTTTCTGCCGTAGCTGTGATATGTCAAGCTCACGCTGCAATTGGGGCAGCGGTAAGTGTAGCCGCAGTCCACGCAGGTTATGAGCCTGTTCGCGCCGCGGCGGTTCAGGAAGAGTATGCTCTGCTCCCCGCGCCCGAGATTGGCCTCGAGCTCCTCGCCGAGCCTCGCGCTGATGCTGCCGCCGTTCCCGCGGCGCAGCTCGCGCTTCATGTCGACTATTTCAACCTCCGGGAGTGCCATGTTGTTGAACCTTCCGGGCAGTGTAAAATAGCCGTAACGCCCCTCGGCGGCATAATAGCGGCTCTCCACGTCGGGAGTGGCGGAGCCGAGCAGGAGCAGCGCCCCGCTCTGAGCGCAGCGGAATTTTGCCACGTCCCTTGCGTGATACCTTGGCGCGTTTTCGGACTTGTAGGTGTCCTCCTGCTCTTCATCGATTATAATAAGGCCCAGGTTTTCAACCGGGGCAAACACGGCGCTGCGCGTCCCGATTGCGACCCTCGCCTCGCCGTTTTTCAGCCTGCGCCACTCGTCACAGCGCTCGCCGGCGGAAAGGCTGCTGTGCAGCACGGCTATATCGTCGCCGAAATAGGCGGTAAATGTCCTCAGCATCTGCGGCGTAAGGGCTATTTCGGGCACGAGCAGCAGCGAGCCGCGGCCCCTTTCGAGCAGCTTGGCAATCAGGCGGATATACACGGTGGTTTTACCGCTGCCTGTCACACCGAATAGCAGCGCGGCACCGGCCTTTTTTCCGTCCGCCATGGCGAGTATGCCGTCAAACGCCCGCTTCTGCCCCTCCGTCAGCTCCGGGAGGGGTTCGCGCGCTTCCGCCGCCCTTTCGGGCCTGCGGAAAACCTGCACGCTCTCCGTCTCAACGAATCCGGCTTCGACAAGCGCCTTGAACGACCTCGCAGACGCGCCGGTAAACTCGCGCAGCTCGGCCACTGAGGCCTGCCCCACCGCGCAGAGCGTCCTGAGCAGCTCAGACTGCTGCGGCGCCTTCCTGCGCCGCTGTTCGGCGGCCTCGGCCGCCTCCTCCGCCGGGACGGCAAGGCGCGCTATCTCAACGTATTTATCCGAGACCCTCCGCCGCCCGTCCTCACGGAACCAGAGCCCGGCCGGCAGCATGGCACGCACCGCCTCGTGCACCGTGCAGAAAAAGCGCTCGTGCATCCATATCGCCAGCTTGATCTGCTCCGGCGTAAGCAGCGGCTCGCCATCGAGCGCGGCGGACACCGGCTTGAGCTTTTTTTCAAAACTGCTGTCCCCCACGACGGCCAGAACGACCCCTTCGGTCGGCCTGTTTGCCCGCCCGAAGGGCACGGTCACGCGCACCCCCGGCTTTACGGCTCCGTGCAGCTCGTCCGGTATGGTGTAGTCATACGGCCTGTCAAGCTGGAACGGCACACCGGAGACGGCAATCTTCGCAATGTTGTTCTCAGCCATTTGTCCTCTCAAAAAGCGGCTGCGGGGCCGCGCGCCGGCGCTAACCGCCAACGCACCTCCCCGCAGGGCGGAGCGATATTCAGTCCGTCTCTGTATCCTCGGTCTCCCCGGCTTCCGCGTCCTCTGCAGTCTCCGGTTCGGCCTCGGCGGCGGGCTCTTCCTCGCCGTTATCCTCCTTGAGCTTCAGCTTGCCGGTGTAAACTTCATCAATGGCGATGGAAATGGGCTTGCGGTCCAGTATCTCGCCCGTCTCTTCGGCCTTCTGGGCGATGTTCCTCGCCCGGCGGGCCACAAGGTTCACCAGGAGATAGCGGCTGCCGATTTTGTCCACAAGTTCTGCCATCGGGGGATAAAGCATCATGATATGAGCACCTCTGTAACAAGATTTATTCTGTATGCCGATTTGCATTTCTCGGCGGTAATTATCGCGTCGATTTCCCGGGCCGCGGCCTCCGCGCTGTCGTTCACGACAATGTAGCCGTACTTCGCGGCCTCGGCGCACTCCCTCTTGGCCTCCAGAAGGCGGGAGCGGATTTTTTCCTCGCTGTCCGTGTGGCGGCCGCGCAGCCGGCGCTCAAGCTCCGTGCCGGACGGCGGGAGAATGAACACCGAAACGGCGTCGGCGCAGGCTTTGGCGACCTGGGCCGCTCCCTGCACGTCGATTTCAAGGATCACGCTGACGCCCTCGTCTATTTTCCGCTCCACGAAGTCCTTCGGAGTGCCGTAGCAGTTGCCCACAAAATCGGCGTGCTCGAGCAGCCCGCCGGCCTCGACCCTCTCGGAGAATTCTTCCCTGGTCAGGAAAAAATAGTCCTTCCCGTCTATCTCGCCCGGCCGCGGGGGCCGCGTCGTGACGGACACGGAGAGGCACAGATCGTCCCTCAGCTCCATCAGCCGGGAGATAACCGTCCCCTTTCCGGTCCCGGAGGGGCCGGAAATGACTATCAACCTGCCCTTATCATGCTTCTGCATCTTCTTCGCCCCCCCATTCAGCCGCACCCTCGGCCCTGGCCGCTATGACCTCCGGCGTGAGCGCGGAGAGAAATATATAGCCGCAGTCGGTGAATATAACCGATTTGGTGCGCCTTCCATAGCTCGCGTCAACGAGCAGGCCCCTCTCACGGGTGTCCTGAATCATGCGCTTGACGGGGGCGGAGTCCGGCGAAAGGACGGAGACAAGTCGGTTATCGGCTATAAGGCTGCCGAAGCCGATGTTTATGAGCTTCATGCCCTCACTCCACGTTCTGAATCTGTTCGCGTATCTTCTCTATTTCGGACTTCAAATCCACCACGATTCGCGCCACGTCTGCGCTCTGGCACTTTGAGCCGATAGTATTGGCCTCGCGGTTCAGCTCCTGTATAAGGAAGTCCATTTTGCGGCCCACGGGAGATTCGCCGTTCACAAGCACCCGGAGCTGGGCAAGGTGGCTGCGCAGGCGCACGGTCTCCTCGTCCACGGCCACGCGGTCGGCAAATATGGCGCACTCGGTCAGGATCCTGGCCTCGTCTGCCGTGTGGTCGGCGAGCACCTCGCGCAGCTTCTGCTCGAGCCGTGCGCGGTATTCCGCCACGGTCTCCGGCGCGCGCTCCTCAACTGCAGCGGTGAGCCCCTCGATGCACTCTATGCGCGCGAGCACGTCGTCGCGGAGCCTGGCGCCCTCGCGCTCGCGCATCGCGTCGTATTCGCCGAGCGCCCTCTCCGCGATTTCAACGAGCCCGGCGGAAAGCTCGTCCCCGTCGACCTCGCGCCGGGAGACGCTCAGCACCTCCGGCAGGCGGCAGACGCTCATCAGCGTCATATCGTCGCTGAGGGCAAACTTTTCGCTCACGCTCCACAGTGCCTCGATATATCCGCGCAGGAGCGGCTCGTTTACGCGAACCTCCATGTCGTCGGACTCCGAAGCGTCCACGGTCACGAACATGTCCACTTTCCCGCGGGTCGTGTGCCGGCCCACCGCGGATTTCAGCGCGTCCTCGGCGCTCAGGAGCCCGCGCGGGAGCTTCACCGATACGTCAAGATAGCGGTTATTTACGCTCTTGAGCTCGATCGTTACCGAAAGCCCGGCGGCGGTGCCCTTTGCGGCGCCATAGCCGGTCATGCTTTTTATCATATCGTATCTGCCCCGCTTGTAATGATATCTCTCACCTCATAAGTGATTGGCTTGCTGCTCTTCCTGCGGGAAAACAGCGCTGCGAAAAGGAATCCCGCTGCGAAGAACACAAAGCTGACGATTATCGACTGCCCCTCGGAAAGGCCCATCGCCGCGGCTATTGCATAGCCGATGAAGAACAGCACAAAGGGCACGACATAGACGAGCACCGCCGCGCCGAGCACGCGGGAGGTCTGAGTCTCGATCTCCACCCTGTCGCCGGGCATGGCGCCAAGCTCGTTTTTGACCTCAACGCGGAGCTTTGAGGCGTAGTGGCAGGTTTCGCAGCTGCCGCAGTCTCCACCGCAGGCCGTGCCGCGCAGGACCTCGGCCTCGGCGGTGTCCGGCCCGGTAAGTTTTTTGATAATAGCGTACTGTGTCAAGTTTATCCTCCTCTGGAGACGCTGATTGCTATCTGGTAGGTTCCTATTGCACCCGTATTCGGGAATCCATCCACTCTTATCCTCACGTTCACGGTCATGTCCCCGGTCTGCGAGACCTCCGAGAGATCCGCAACGGCGGAGAGGTTTTCCGTGCGTATGGAGTCAAGGTCGGCCGCGGAGCCGCGCAGCGTCACCGCCAGGCTCTGGGTTATCACATCGGCCGAATAGCCCTCCGGCAGTCCGGTGACATTGATATTGCTCACGGTGAAGCTCCTTGTCTCCAGGTTCAGGACCTCGACGGTAACGTCGGCGGTGGTCGTCCCGGTAAGGTTCTCCACGCCCTCCGGCAGGATGATGTCATACTCGTCCGTAAACGACGCCGAAAAGCTCGTCGTGTCTATGGTGGCGACGGAGATGTAGTTGATACTCTCGACAACGCTCGCGTCGCCGGAAATCATGATGTTCTCCGGGCTCACCGTAACCCTCGTGTTGTCCTCAGTCGCGCCCGCACCGTAGCTGGCGGAAACGGTAAGCGGCACCTGCTTGGTCATGTTGATGTTTACAGTTACGGACACCGTGTCCGTGTCGAATTCAAGCCCCTCGGTGCTCACGGGGTTGCCCTCTGAGTCTACAAGGGTATAGGGCACGTCCACCGTGCGTGAGCTGTCCATGTCCATATAGGCTATTTCTATATATGCTGTGGCCACGTCGGCGAGCTGGCTCTCCGTGCCGGAGATGCGCACCGTGGTGGGTTCCCACTCTATGCCGTCATAGATATAGCCCTCGGCCGTGCTGCCGGTGAACACACACTCGACCGGCACCGCCTTGGTCGTCATCCTAGTGACGTCAAAGCCGATTACGGAGGGCGACGAGCTCACGAGCGTGACCGCGTCGGCGTCTACCCTGTCCGGGAAGCGAAGGGTGTAGGTCCGGCTGTTGTATCCCGTGTTCGTTATGCCTGAGACGTCTATGACAGCCTGGACATCCGAGGCGGAAAGTGAACCGATATTCACCCTCGTCCCACGGATGGTCACGTCGACTGAATAGTTGTCCACATTGGCGATAATGTACTCGCGCGTGTCCTGCAGCGTGTCTGCGCCCTCAAATACGACCTCAACTCCGCGCAGATCGATCTCTATCTCCTCCTGCTGGGTACCGTTGAGGTACATCCATATAACCAGGGAAGCCAGAAGCGAGAGGACGATCCAAAGTATCCTGTTGTCGAGCAGCTTATTCTTTTTCTTTTTTGTCATTTTTTCTCACCAGAAGCGCCTTGGCTGAGTTTATGAGCCCGACGAGGCCGCGGCCGTTCGCCTCGTCCCCGTCAGGCATCAGTTCCGCTCTGAGTATCTTCTCAAAGGTGTCCGCGGAGAGGTGGCGCTTCAGCATGCCGTCGATGGCGACAGAGATGGAGCCGGTCTCCTCGGAAACTATGACTACAACGGCGTCGGAGTGCTCGCTCATGCCTATGCCGGCGCGGTGGCGCATCCCGAGGTCGCTGCTGAGGTTCGCGTTCTGTGTCAGCGGCAGCATGCAGCCGGCCGCGGCGATGCGCCCCTCGCGTATTATAACCGCTCCGTCGTGCAGCGGGGCTTTTACAAAGAATATATTGCGCAGCAGCTCGCTCGTGACGTCGGCGTTGACGATCGTGCCGGTGCCCATCTGGTCGTTAAGCAGCGTGGTGCGCTCAAAGACTATGAGTGCGCCGGTCTTTGTCGAGGCCATGTCCGTGCAGGCGAGCACGGTCTGAGCGATCACGGATTCAGAGCTTGTCGGAACGGCCGTACCGAGGTTCATGAACTTCCCGCTGCCGAGGCGCTCGAGCAGCCGCCTGAGCTCCGGCTGGAAGAGCACCACGATGGCGATGAGCCCGAGTTCCAGCAGGTTCTGAAGCAGCGAGTGTATCATGGTGAGCCGCAGCAGGCCGGAAACCCACATGACCAGCAGCAATATGACTATTCCGGTTGCTACCCTCGAGGTATTTGTCTTTTTGATGACGCCTATCAGCCAGTAGATAAGCGCCGCGACTATGAGCACATCCGCAATATCCGATGCGCGCATCGTCAGCAGATAGTTCCAGCCGTTGGATAACACATTCAAAATACTGTCCATAACCAGTCCCCAGACGTTCGAGCGGCCCTGCCGCTTCGCTCAGCTTTTGTGTCTCTCATCGAGGTCGTAATATTATACAACACCCGGATGGAAATAGCAACTGTTTACCGGCCTTATGAGCTCATTTTTAATATGCGTACAAGCTCTGCAGCCGCTCGGTCAATCTCTGCGGCGTTGTTGAAAGGCGAGAACGAAAATCGCACAGTGCCGCCCTCAAGCGTCCCCGCACTCTGATGCGCCAGCGGGGCGCAGTGCAGGCCCGCGCGGACGGCCACGCCCCTCGCGCCGAGTGCGGCGGCGATTTCCTCGCTGCCCAGCTTACCGCTCCGCACGGACAGCACGCCCGACTGAGCTGTGGGAGATGAAAACACCTCGAGCCCGCTTATCCCGGCGAGTTTCCGGCACATAAGGCCCTTCAGCTTCCGCTCGTGCGCGTCGATCGATTCAAGCCCCCGGCGCTTCACGTATCTCAGCCCGGCCAGCAGCCCGGCAATCCCGGGGATGTTGTGCGTCCCCGCCTCAAGGGCGTCCGGCAGCGTCTCCGGCATCGCCTGATTGCGGCTCTCCGAGCCCGTGCCGCCCGCCATTATGGGCCTGGCGCGATCCCTGCAGAGCAGCACGCCGGTGCCCTGCGGGCCGAGCAGCCCCTTGTGCCCCGGCATTGCGACAAATTCGGCGCCGAGCGCCTCCATATCCACATTCAGCACCCCCGCCGACTGCGAGGCGTCGAGCACAAACGACACGCCGTATTCGCGGCACATAGCCGCTATCTCCTCAACGGGCAGTATAAAGCCGAACACGTTCGAAACATGGGTGCAGACGCAGCATTTTGCGCCCGGCAGCCTCTTTCGGAAGGCCTCAATCGCGGCCTCCGGCTCAAAGAGCGGCGAAACGGCCGCGTCTGTTTCGGCCCCAAGCATGTGCAGCGGCCGCGTGACGGCGTTGTGCTCATACCCGGAGATAACCACCCTGTCCCCCGGCTTCACGAGCGTGGCAATGGCTATATTCACCGCGTGCGTGGCGTTCATGGTGAAGGCCACGTGCTCCGGCCCCGGCGCGCGGAAAAACTCGGATAGCTCCTCGCGGCACCTGAAAGCGGTGTCAGCGGCCTTTGCGGCCGGCTCGTGCCCGCCCCTTCCAGGGCTCGCCATGGTCCTCATGGCCGTCGTCATGGCCTTTGCAACCTCCGGCGGCTTGAGCAGGCTGGTGGCGGCGTTATCAAGGTAAATCATCCCGCCACCTCCGTATATCCGCCGCCCGGCTCGGCCCGGAAAAGCCGCCCATGCGGTATGCCGGCCCTTGCGAGGATGTCGAGCGCCTCGCGGAACCTGCGCGGCGACACTTTCACGCAGTAGCCGCAGCCGCGGTTAGTCAGCTCCTGGGGTGCGCGAGATATAGTAGCTGTTATGCCGGCGCGTTCCAGCGCCGAAGACGCTCTCTGCGCATACGTCAGAGAGCGGCACATTATGATATTCATCGGAAAACTCCCTCCGTAGCATGGCTTATGACTCATACTATGCCGGAGGGGCCTTTACCGCGACTGCGTTCTATACTCTGTCAATAAGCGCGACTGCCTGGGCCGCTATGCCGAGCCCCTCGCCCGTAAAGCCGAGGCGCTCCTCGGTCGTGGCCTTTACGCTGACGCACCCCAGCTCTATCCCCGCGGCGGCGGCAATGTTCCCGCGCATCGCGTCTATGTGCGGCGCGAGCCTGGGCGCCTGCGCCACGACGGTCGAGTCTATGTTCACGATCGAATATCCTGCGGAGTGCAGCAGCGTAGCCACCTCGCGCAGCAGCCCGAGGCTGTCCGCCCCGCGGTAGCGCTCATCCGTATCCGGGAACAGCTTTCCTATGTCCCCGAGCGCCGCGGCGCCGAGCAGCGCGTCCATCACTGCGTGTACGAGCACGTCCGCGTCCGAATGTCCGTCCAGCCCGAGGGTGTGCGGTATCGTCACCCCGCCAAGAATAAGCGCCCGGCCCGGCACGAGCCGGTGTACATCGTATCCCTGCCCTATCCTCATCTTTTTTCCCTCTCCTCAAGTATCGCCTCGGCTGTGTATACGTCCGCAGGTGTGGTCAGCTTCAAGTTTTCCTCCGAGCCCTCCACCAGAAAGACCTCGGCATCCATCAGCATCACCGCCGCGCAGTCGTCCGTCAGCTGCACGCCGAGCCTGACCGCGTCGGCGAGCGCCGGGCGTATAAGCTCAGCGCGGAACACCTGCGGCGTCTGCATGAGGAATAGCTCGTCCCTCTCGAGAGTGCGAAGCACCCTGCCGCCGCGCGCCTGCCGCACGGTGTCCTTGACCTTTATCGCCGGCGCGGCCGCGCCGCGCTCCGCCGCCGCAAGCACGGCGCGCTCGATTATGTCCCCGGTCACAAGCGGCCTTGCCGCGTCGTGGATTGCGATGAGCTCCGACTTCGGTGAGCACTCGCACACGCCGTTATACGACGACTCCGTGCGGCTTGCGCCGCCCTCGACCACGCATTTAACCTTTGAGAACCCGAAATCCCGCGCCATGGACGCAACGAGCGGTATTTTCCCGCTCTGTGTGACCACGACGACCTCATCTATGTAGCCGCTGCCCTCCAGCGCAGCTATCGAACGCTCGAGCACGGTCCTGCCGGCAATCTTAATGGTCATCTTGTCGCCGCCCATACGGCTTGACGTCCCCGCCGCGACGAGGACGCATGAGCAAAACGGACTGTCTGATTTATCCTTCTTTCGGAACATATTGCCTCCAAATTTGACAAAAATATCTCCGGGCGAGTCCAGGCCCGCCCGGAGAATTTTATGAGCAGACCATCGCGCTGTTAAGGCGCTCCTCGACCTCCTCATAGCTTGAGCTTTTTGAGAGGACGATCTCGGAAATAAGTATCTGCCGGGCCGAATGGAGCATCTTGCGCTCCCCCGTGGAGAGCCCGCGCTCCCTGTCGCGCGCCGTAAGCCCTTTTACGACGGCGGCGACCTCCATAAGGTTTCCGCTTCTTAGCCGCATCATATTTTCGCGGTATCGCTTGTTCCAGTTCTGCGTCATGCTGATCTCGATGGCGGGGATGCCCTCGAGTATCCTGTCCGCTTCCTCGCTGCCGATGATCGGCCGGACACCAATGCTCTCGCTCGTTTCAACTGGTATCATCACCAGCATATCACCGGCGGGTATTTTGAGCACATAATACTCCCGGTCCTTCCCATTGATCTTCCTGCTTACAATGCTGTC
>DVGA01000115.1 GCA_018712985.1 Candidatus Scatomorpha intestinavium | reverse complement strand
GTCGGTTTTCAGCCGCTTCAGGCTGCCCTCCACGCTTTTCCTTATCGTCTCTGGGCGGGAGTCGGGTATGAGCGGATACGGCACCACGCCGCTCTCAAGGTCGAAGCGCAGGCCGAACTTGCTGGCTATCACCACATCGCCGCGCACGTCGTGCAGCGCCTCGCCGACTATGCGCTCGTTCACGTGCGGGTCGTCGGCCGTGCCGTAGACCTCGGCGGTGTCGAAGAAGCGGTAGCCCATGTCGTAGGCCCCGCGGATCAGCTTTGCGGCCTCGCGCTCGTCCGTCGCCGGGCCGTAGGCGTGGGAGAAGCTCATGCAGCCGAGGCCGACCGCGCCGACGGTCAAATCTCTTCCAAGCGTTATTGTTTTCATGTCAGATCGCTTCCTTTTGAGAGTTTTTGATTACAGGCCCAGCGTGCCGATCCACTCGGTCACGTCGCTCTCGCTTGCTGCGGAGCTGAAGCGCATGCCCTCGAGCCAGGTGCCGCTTCCGGCGGCCTCCTCCAGCAGCGTGCCGCTGTCGCCCAGGCCGGAGCTGGAGCTGGTGCAGAAGGGGACGACGGTCTTGCCGGTGAAGTCATTGGCGGTGACGAAGCTGCTGACCGGCCAGGCGGCGATGCCCCACCAGATGGGATAGCCGATGAACACAGTGTCGTAACTGTCCCAGTCCGGCACGTCGGTGCTCACGAGCTCCATGTCGCGCAGGCTCTCGTCCTCGTACTCCTGCACGACTCGGCTCGATTCATCCGTCCAGCGCAGGTCGTCGCTCGTATAGGGCTCGGCGGGCTCTATCACGAACACGTCCGCGCCGGTGGCGTCCGCGATGTAGCCCGCGACGGCCTCGGTGTGGCCGGTGGCGGAGAAGTACACGACTATCGTATTTCCGCCCTCGGACCCGTCGCCGCCGTCAGCGGGAGTTTCGGAAGGCTCGGAAGACGGCTCGGCGGACGCCTCCGCAGAGGGCTCCGCGGACGCTTCCGGCGAGGCGGTCACTGTGGCATTCTCCGTCCCGCAGGCGGAAAGGGCAAAAATCATGGCTAATGCCAGGAACAGTGCTGTGAGCTTTTTCATTTTGGTTTCTCCTTTTAGTTTACATAATTTTTACTGCATTTGGGTCTCCCAGAATTCCACGGCATCGTCTATCCAGCCCTCGGCGGCTGTGCCCGTGCCGAGGCCGAAGCCATGGCCGAGGCCGGCGTAGCAGTGAAACTCAGTTGGTATGCCCAGCGCGTCCAGTCGCTGTATACGCCGCTGCATGGCCCTCCAGTCGGCTATCCAGTCGCTGTCGCCGACGCAAGCGAATGTAGGCGGGTCGTCCTCCGTGTAGTCCGTGTGGCCGGTGTACTGCATTATGACCGCGCCGGGCCGGGGCAGGTCGTCCCCGCCGAATGCTGCCGGGCCGTAGGAACCGAGCCACGCAGCCATCCTCGCACCCGCGCTGCCGCCCCAGAGCGAGTAGCACTCTGTCGACACGCCCAACTCATCCGCATTGGCAAAGATGAAGCTGATGGCCCGGGCCAAATCCTCACAGGCAGTCTGTGCGCCGGGCCGGTAGATGAGCGCAAAGGCGTTGTAGCCGCGTTTGCTCAGCTCGAGCGCGTGCGGGAAGCTGTCCTGCATGGCTCCGACATAGGCAAAGGCGCCACCCGCACTGCATACGGCAAAGGGTGCACCCTCGTCGCCCCGGAAAAAGAACAAGCCGGTGTCCGCCTTGTCCGGGTCGGCGGCCTTTTCGTCGACGGTGTATATATCATAGAACACCGTGTCGCCCGCAGCGGCCCGCTCACGCAGAGTGTTTACTATCTCCACGGTCTCGTCCGGGTCTATGTGGCTGTACCAGGTAAGGCCGAGCGAGCCGAGCGTATCTCCGCTCATGTACTCCCGCTCGACGGGGAACAGCAGCCTGCCATAATCACCAAACGCCGGGTCGGTCATCACGTCGTCAATGCGCGATTCGGCGGTGTACTCACCGCCATTCAGTTCAGACATGGCTTCCCCCTCCGTTCCGTTGCCTGCACATGCCGAGAGCAGCACAAGAGAGGCGGCAACGCAGAATGCCGATACTGACACCGTACGCCCCATCTGTTATCACCTCTCTCACGCCCATATTTTAAGTCCCAAAACGTAAAAAGTACAATGCCGATTGCGGCAGCTGCTATAATCAGTCTGCATAGTGATGCGTCACACGGCCTCAGCTGTGTGACGCAGGCTGCGGAAGATGCCGAAGTGTATGGAAATAGATGCTGAAGGTGATGGGCAGCATCAGCGCCTCGATTATCGGCTGCGCCCAGATGAGTCCGTCCAGGCCCACGACGGCGTCCATTATGAGCATCGCCGGGATGTACAGCACGCCCTGGCGGCAGATGGTTATGAGCGAGGACTGCGCTCCCTTGCCCATGGCCTGCAGCGCGTAGCTCGTCATGAAGTTTATGGCCGAGAGCGGCACGCTCAGGCAGGCGACGCGCAAAAAGCCCGCGCCCATCGTGCTGGTTTCAATGTCAGGAATGAACCGGTGGACTATGGGCGAGGCAAAGGCGAAGAAAACCGCGACGAAGCAGGCGGAGATCATTATCGACACCTTCCACGAGAACGAGGCCACGCCGCGCATGCGCTTGTAGTTGCCGGAGGCGTAGTTATAGCCGATGAGCGGCATGAAGCCCTGGCACAGGCCCATGGAGACGTTCAGCGGGAACTGGTCTATGCGTTTTACGATGCCGTAGGCCGCCTCGGCCACCGTGCCGTAGGCGCTTGCGAGGTTCATCATGACCATCGTCGCCGCGTTGCCCAGCGTGGTGGAGATGGCCGAGGCTATGCCTACGGAGAAAATCTGCTTTGTGAAGCGGAAGGTGAAGCACTTCAGCCGGAAGGACATGAAGGTGCGGCCGCGCAGCCTAATATAGACCGCGGCGAAGAAGCCCACGCTCGCAAGGTTGGAAAAGGCCGTGGCTATCGCCGCGCCGGCCACGTCCATGTGCACCGGGAAAATCAGTATCGGGTCGAGTATGACGTTCAGTATGCCGCCGAACATCATGCCCGCGCTGGCCTCGCGCGCGTGGCCCTCGCTGCGGAGCAGGTTGCCCAGCGAGAGGCTGACCATCGTCGGCACCCCGCCGAGGACGACGACCCAGTTCAGGTATGTCTCCGCATAGGCCATGTTCTCGTCCAGCGCGCCGAGGAAGCGCAGCACCGGGGCGCGGAATATGTACGTGAGCACGGAAAAGAGCAGCGTCGCGGCCATCCCGCCCCAGAGCGCGAAGGACGAGACGTATTTCACGTCGCCCTCGTCCCTGGAGCCGAGCATGCGGGATATAAGGCTCCCGCCGCCGAGGCCGAAGAGGTTCCCCAACGCGGTGAGCAAATTGAAATACGGGCTCACGAGCGAGACGCCGGCGGACATGGCGGGGTTTGCGAGCTGGCCGATGAAAAAGGTGTCTGCCAGGTTGTATATCATCGTCACGACCTGGCTTATGACCGTGGGGACGGCCAGCTTCGCCACCGCGCGCGGTATGGGCATCTCCTCAAATATGTAGGCTTCCGAGCTTGTATCCATTGCGAAAAACACTTCCTCCTGAGATATATCCCCACTGCGGCGACTGTATTTTAGCCCCGGCGGCGCAAAAAGTACAATGCCGTTTGGTCAATCCGCTATGTACACGGAACATAGCGCCCGCGCAGAGCAGGGCACGAGGCCGCTTTACATCGCCGTGTTAAAAATATTTCACATCGCCTATTGACAGGAGAGAATTCGAGTGATATATTTATAACAGCACGAAGTTATAAATATATCACTCAGAGGCTGTTATGAAAAGAATCGATTTGAGAACTCTTATGTTTGTTCAAGCTGTTGTCGCCTTTTTCATCCCTGTATACTACCATCTGATGGTGGTTTATAAGCTGAATTCCACTGCGCCGGTATGGATCGCGATTATTCTATTGGCTGTCGTAAGCTGGCTGAAGAAAAATTCTGATGTCATGGACGAATACGCTAAAAAGACTATACAGATTGCAGATGCTGTCTGTTTCAGGGCTGCCCTCATCTTTATGGGAATTATCCTCTTTCCCTTTTTGCTGTTAGACGGCACTTCTCCATATTTGACTGGTTATCTTTTAACTGACGGCATTTTTATTTTAGTGCTGATTCGGGCCGTTGTCTTTTACCGGATTGATAAAAACGGGATGGAATAACGATGTTGAAAACAAAGATTAAAGAATACAGGGAAAAAGAAAATATGAAACAAAGTGAATTGGCCGCTTTGATTGGAGTACGCAGAGAAACAATCGTCCATTTGGAAAACGGGCGATATAACCCATCCTTGAAAATGGCAATGGATATTGCAAGAGTTTTTCATACGACGGTGGAGGAGCTGTTTGAATTTACAGACTGAAGAGTGTGCGGACTGTTGGTAACAGCGCTGCGTTCGAGCCTGCTCTTTTATTCGTTCTGCCGTTTGCTCAGCCGGTCTCCTGCCTGGAAGCATCCCGGCGTTTTCGAAAGTCCCCGTCCGCCTGTACGCAACGTCAGTGGGAAACAGCCCGCTTCCCGCTGTGAAGGCCCCGGCGGCAACGTCGGGCACTCACATTGCGGGTTTTATACTTTCATAAAAAAGCTTTTTATCCGGCACCCTTACGCATCTCGGCTTTTAGGGCGCAATGGCATAAGCGTTGTGCTGAACACCTCCATTTCGGGCAAACAGGCGGGGAGGTGTGAAAAGCGTGTGTCGTAAGTTTTCCGGATTTACGACATTTTTACGACAGCCAAAGGCAAAGCTGCGCCGGGTTATACCGGGTTATGCCGGAAAAGCGATTTTTAAATCGACAGCAAAAGTGTTGACAATCGCGCGAAATACGGTATAATTTCGTATATTTCAGCACAGTCAGGAGAATGGGATAGATGATAAAAGTTTTGTTTGTCTGTCACGGCAACATATGCCGCAGCCCGATGGCAGAATTCATAATGAAGGATCTCGTGAAAAAGGCCGGGCTGGATAGCAGCTTCGACATCGCGTCGGCCGCGACGAGCCGCGAGGAACTCGGAAATCCTGTCTATCCGCCGGCGCGGCGCAAGCTGGCGGAACATGGCATATCCTGCAGCGGCAAAACCGCCCGGCTTTTCACCCCGGCGGACTACGAAGGATACGACCTGATAGTCGGCATGGACCGATACAACATGCGCGACATGCGCCGCATTAGCGGCGGTGACCCCGATGAAAAGCTCCGGCTGCTGCTGGGCTACACCAGGGATCCCCGTGATGTGGCCGATCCCTGGTACACCGGAGATTTTGAGGCAGCTTGGCGCGACATACTCTCCGGCTGCGAGGCGCTGCTGAATTCCCTGCGCGGCAAAATCAAATAATTCCGTCATAACGAACCGCCGCTCTATGAGCGGCGGTTTTTTACGCCGCACGGCTTTTTCAGGAAGGTTTCAGTTTCACGTCCTATAATGTTCGCGAACCATTTGCAAGGAGGCTCGCTATGTTACAGGTTGAACACCTCACAAAGTGCTACGGCACAGTCACAGCCGTGGATGACCTGAGCTTTGAAATCGGCGAAGGCAGCGTCTACGGCTTCCTCGGCCCCAATGGTGCGGGCAAAAGCACCACCATGAACATCATGACGGGCTGCCTTTCCGCGACGAGCGGCAGCGTCAAGATTTCCGGCTATGACGTCTATGAAAGCCCGCGCGAGGCTAAGCGGCTGCTCGGCTACCTGCCGGAACAGCCGCCGCTTTATCTCGGCGAGACGCCGCTTGAGTATCTCCGCTTTGTCGGCGAGGCCAAGGGCCTGCGCGGCGGTGAGCTGCGCAGGCAGATAGAGGATGTAATCGAGGAAACTCGCATCGGCGACATGCGCAGCCGGCGCATCTCCGCGCTGAGCAAGGGCTACCGTCAGCGCGTCGGCATCGCGCAGGCGCTGCTCGGCTCGCCGGAGGCGATTATCCTCGACGAACCCACCGTCGGCCTCGACCCGCTGCAGATCGTGGAGATACGCGAGCTCATCGCCTCACTCGGCAAAAGCCGGACCGTGCTGATAAGCTCGCACATCCTCTCGGAAGTGCAGAACATGTGCAGCAAGATCCTCATAATCGCCCACGGCAGGCTTGTCGCCTTCGATGAGCCCGCGAAGCTTGAGGAGCGGCTCTCCTCCCCCGGCGAGATCACCGTCACCGCGGAGACGGACGCCGCCGCAGCGAAGTCGCTGATAGACGGCGTGGAGGGCGTAAAATCCTCCGCCGTTGAGAGCGACACGCCCGAGCGCTCGGTCCTCACCGTGTCCGTCGGGCAGCGGGACGTCTATGAGGTGTCAAAGGGCATATTTCTCGCCTTTGCGCACAGCGGCTTCGCGCTTAGCGGCCTCGCCGTGAAGAAGGCGAATCTTGAGGACATTTTCCTCGAGCTCACCGAGGGAGAGGAGGCCGCGGAATGAAAGCGATATTCACGCACGAGCTGAAGAGCTATTTCCATAGCATGACGGCCTATGTATTCGCGGCCTTTCTGCTGTGTTTTGTGGGCCTCGGCGCCATGATTTACAACCTTGAGGCCGCCGTGAGCAACTTTGAGTATGTGCTCAGCTTCGGATGCCTCGTGTTCGTCGTCATAGTCCCCGTCCTCACCATGCGCGTCCTGGCCGAGGAAAAGCGGCAGCGCACGGACCAATTGCTCTATTCCCTGCCGGTGTCCACCACCGAGGTAATACTCGGCAAATACGCCGCGCTGATAGTCCTGTATTTAATCCCGCTCGCGGTGATAAGCATCTACCCCCTCATCTTCGCGCAGTTCGGCGAGGTGTACCTGCCTACGAGCTACGGCTCGATTTTCGCGTTTTTCCTGCTCGGCGCGGCGCTGCTGGCGGTGGGGATGTTCATCTCCTCGCTCACGGAAAACCAGGGCCTCGCCGCCGGCATTGGCATAGCGGTGATTTTGTTCAACTATTACAGCGTCAGTCTCTCCGAGTACGTCTCAAGCCCGGCGCTCGGCAGCTTGATAGCCCTCCTTGTACTCATATGCGCCGTCGCGCTCATCATAAAGGTGCTCACCGGCAGCGGCTCGCTCGCCTACTGGGTCGGCATGGGGCTCGCCGCCGCGCTGCTCGTGGTCTATCTCGTCACGGGCGAGTCATTCGAGGGCCTGCTGCCCGATATAATGAGCGCGCTCTCGCTTTTCGAGCGCTTCTACGTCTTTGTGAACGGCATATTCGACCTGAAGGCGGTTGTTTTTTACCTGAGCGTGATCGTCTTTTTCCTGTTTCTCTCCGTGCAGTCTCTTGAAAAGAGGAGGTATAACTGATGAAAAAGAACGCCATACGCGGCGGGACCTACTCCGCCGTGATCACCGCCATCGTGCTCGCGATACTCATAGCCGTGAACGTGCTCGTCTCCGTCCTGCCCTCCGGCAGCACTGAATACGACATCAGCTCCAGCCAGCTCTACTCCGTCACCAGCAACACAAAAAGCGTTGTAAACGCCCTCACCGAGGACGTGACCATCTACTGGATAGTCCAGGCGGATCAGGAGGACGCGATAATTGAAAACCTCCTCGGCCGCTACGAGAGCCTGTCCGACCACATCACGGTTGAAAAGCGCAACCCGGACGTGTACCCCACCTTCGCCGAGCAGTACACCGACGAGACCGTCGTGAACAATTCCCTCGTCGTGGAGTGCGGCGAGCGCAGCCGCTATATAAGCTATTACGACATCTATGTCACCTCGACGGACATGTACTCCTACAGCTACAACACCTCCTTCGACGGCGAGGGCGCCATCACCTCCGCGATAGACTATGTCGTAAATCCGGACCAGCCCGTCGTGTACGCCCTCACCGGCCACGGCGAGAGCGACCTGCCCTCGACCATGGCGGACACGATCGAGAAGGAAAACATCACTGTTGAGAGCTTATCCCTGGTGAACAGCGACGAGATACCTGAGGACGCCGCCTGCCTGATAATCTACTCCCCCCAGAGCGACATATCCGAGACCGAGCGGGACATGCTCGAGGAATACGTCGAGGGCGGAGGGAAGCTGCTCGTCATGGCCGGCCCTGTAGCGGACGCGGAGCTCGCCAATCTCTACAGCCTGCTCGAGCCCTACGGCGCCACGGCGGCCGAGGGCGTGGTTGTCGAGGGCGACAGGGCGCACTACGCCTTCTCCACCCCCGCCGCGCTCATGCCGGACATGGCTGAGAGCGACATCACGAGCTCGCTGATCGAGGAGGGCTACTACCCCATTCTCCCCATCGCCATCGGGCTTCAGATGGGCGAGAACACCACCTCCGCCACCGTCACGAGCCTGCTCACCACCTCGGACGCCGCCTACAGCAAGCTCTCCGGCTATGATATGACGACCTACGACTACGAGGATGGCGACATAGAGGGCCCCTTCACCCTCGGTTTGCAGGCCGAGTACGACAACGGCGGTACGCTCATCTGGTTCACCTCCTCAATCTATCTCGACGACATGTACAACGCCTACAGTTCCGGCGCGAACGTCAATCTCACCATGAACGCCCTCAGCTCCCTGACAGGCGAGAGCGAGGCCATGGCCATCCGCGCCAAGTCCCTCAACTACAGCTATCTCACCATCAGCGACAGCACCAGCGGCCTGCTCAAGGTGCTCATGATCGGCGTGATCCCGCTCGCCGTACTCTGCGCGGGCATTGCGGTAATGGTAAGGCGAAGGAGGCTCCTGAAATGAAGAGAAAAGTCAGGCTCATAGTCCTGCTCTGCGTCCTCGTGGTCGCAGTGGGCGCGGCCGTGGCCGTGAGCACCATCGAAGAGCAGCGCGAGGCGATACGCGAGAGCGGCGAGGTCGTGCTCGAGATACCAACGGACGACGCCACCGCGCTCTCCTGGGAGTATGAGGACACCTCCCTCTCCTTCCGCGACGAAGGCGAGGGCTGGCTCTATGACGGCGACGAGGCCTTCCCTGTGGACGACGAAAAAATCTCGGAGCTGCTCGAGCCCTTCTCGGCAATGAGCGCAGCCTTCACCATAGAGGACGTCACCGATTATGGCCAATACGGCCTTGAGGATCCGCTGTGCACCATCGAGATAACCGCCGGCGGCACGGATTACACCATATCCGTGGGCGACTACAGCTCGCTCGACTACCAGCGCTACGTCTCCACCGGCGACGGGAACGTATACCTTGTCGCCGACGACCCCATGGACTACTACAGCTGCACGCTCGACGACCTGATCCTGAACGACACCATCCCCTCCTTCGGCGGCGCCACCGCCGTCAGCTTCGAGGGCGAGGAAAACTATGAGATAGTGCGCGACGAGAGCGGAGAATACAGCTACCGCGCAGACGATGTCTACTTCACCGAGCGCGGCGGGGAGTATGTGCCCCTCGACACCTCGAAGGTGGACACCTATCTCCAGCTTATAAACACCCTCGCACTTGACGACTACGCCACCTACAACGCCACGGACGAGGAGATCGCGGAATACGGCCTCGACTCCCCCGAGCTCACCGTCACGGTAGAGTACCCGGAGCGCGACGAAACCGGCGAGGAGACCGGCGAGAGCCTGACGTTCGCCCTCTCCGTCAGCCGGGCCGCCGCGGATAAATCCTCCCCCTGGGACGAGGATGAGGCGGAGGAAGCCGCCTCCGATGATGACAGCGCCGAAGCCACAGAGACCCCCAGCGACGAGGATGCCGTAGCCTACGTCCGTGTAGGCGACTCGCAGATAATCTATATCATCACCTACGACACCTTCCGCAGCCTTATGAGCGCGTCCTACAACGACCTGCGCCACGCGGAGGTGCTGAGCGCCGAGTTTGAGGACGTCGCCGCCATAGACATAACGCTCGAGGGCGAGGATTACTCCATAACCAGCGAGCTCGTCGAGGAGGACGGCGAGGAGCAGCGCGTGTTCTACCTCGGCGGCGAGGAGATAAGCATAAGCTCCCTCGAGAGCGCCCTCACGGCCCTCTCCGCCTCCGAATTCACGGACGAGGAGCCCGGCGGAGCTCTTGAAATCGCGCTCACCGCCACGCTCGTCTCCGATGAGGCCGAAAACGGCGAGAGCGCCGGAGATGACGCCGGAGAAGAGGCCGCGGCCGGGCCGTCGATAGAAATCGAGCTCTACCGCGTGGACGGCGAAAGCTGCCTTGCGGTCGTGGACGGCGAGAGCTTCGCCCTCGTCCCGCGCAGCTCGGCGGTGTACCTCATCGAGGCGGTGAACGCCATAGTCCTCGGCTGAGAAAAATAAACCCCATGCGCCCGGCCAAAGCTGCGGTGCATGGAGTTTAATCGCGGCATTGCCCCGCGATGGGTCGATACATCGCGGGGCTTTGCGCCATTTCATGCCAAGCGGCCCGCCGATTCCGGCGGGCCGCTTTCGTTGATATAAAGGCTGTAAACAGACATTGCCGGGCGCGCCGGCGGCCGCATGTCCATTGCGCTGCACACTACACCCCGCTCAGCTCCGCTGCGCGCTATGCCGGCGGCCGCATGGCCGCCGCTCATTCAATTTTCGGCAGCTCCGCGTGGAAGCTGTTCATCCCGCCCCCGCTCGCGGCCCATATACGGCCCCGGCAGCGGCGGACTATGTTCTCTGCTATCGAGAGCCCGAGTCCGAAACCCGGCTTGCCCTTCGTCTGCGGCGCGCGGTAAAAGCGGGTAAAAAGCCGCTCTATCACCTCCGGCGGCAGCTCCGGCCCCTCGTCCGCCACGGTGAGCAGGCACTTGCGCCTGCCCTGCGAGCTGAGGGATATGGCTATCGCACCGCCGTTATCCGAGTACTTCACGGCGTTGTCGAGCAGTATCTCCACGAGCTCCGTGAGCTGTCCGGCGTCCCCGCGGACCTTTATACCAGGCTCGATGTCCACCGACAGCACCTTACCCTGCTCATAGCACACCGGCTCGAGCGAGAGCGCGGCAGACTCTGCCGCACGGCTGAAGTCCGCCGCGGCGGCCGCGGCGGAGTCCCCCTCGTTTTCGGCCCGTGCGAGCGTCAGGAGCTGCTCTATCAGCTTTTTCATGCGTTGGGACATCGAGAGTATGCTCTCCGCCTGCTTTGGCGGCGCCGCGCCCTGCCCGCGCATGAGCTCCGCGTTGGTCATGATCACCGTCAGCGGCGTTTTCAGCTCGTGCGAGGCCGCAGCGACGAATTTCCGCTGCTCATCCCAGGCCCGCTCCACCGGCCGCACGGCCCATCGCGAAAACGCAACACTTATGCCGAAAAACGCCGCGAAGCCGATCACGCCTATTATCACGCAGGTCCTCAGCAGGCCGGAGAGCGTCGCCCTCTCGCTTGAAATGTCGGCGAATACAAGCACAGTCCTCCCCGGTGAATCCGAGCGGTAGTACCGAAGCCCATACTCGTCGATGACCCCGATCGCTCCGGGCGAACGCAGTGCATTGCGCACAATGGTGCTCAGCGCGGTGGAATCTGTCAGGTCGTAATATCCGCCAAAGGCGTCTATGATCTCGCCTCCCGGGCCTACCTGCACAGTGAAAAACGGTATGTTCACGTCCGCGTCCATAACCTCTCCCGGCACGGGCAGGGGCGGGTTCAGCGCCGCGCTGCGAAGCATGTTTATGCTGTCGTTTTCGAGGTTCGCGCTCGTAAAATAATAGACCAGCGCGAGTATTACGCACAGCAGCAGCGTCACTATCGCCATATTTATCGCCACGAACTTGGCTCTCAGCCGCTTAATCACCGCCGTCCACCTCCAGATGGTAGCCGAGCGAGCGGACCGACTTTATTTTCACGTTTGAGCCGATGCTCGCGAGCTTTTTACGCAGGAAGCCGACGTAAACCTCTACGTGGTTCTCAACCGCGTCGCTCTCCCAGCCCCAGACCTTCACGAGCAGCGTCTGCTTGGAAATTATCCGCTCCCCTGCGGCGAAAAGGCATCGTGCCATCTCGAATTCCCTGGCCGAAAGCCTTGAGCTCAGCTCGCCGCGCACGAGCGCGGCGGACGGCAGATCGAGCGCCGTGTCGCCGAAGCGCAGCTCGTCCACCTGCGCGCCCTGGCGGCGGAGGATGGCGTTTATGCAGGCCATGAGCTCGCGCGTGTCGAACGGCTTTGCAAGGTAGTAATCCGCGCCGGAATTCAGTCCCTCGACGCGGTCGTCCAGCCCGGAGCGGGCGGTCAGCATCAGTATCGGCGTGCCCACGTGCCGCCCGCGCAGCCGCCTTGCGAGCGCGAAGCCGTCCATGCCCGGCAGCATAACGTCGAGCATTATCAGGTCGTACACCCCCGTCATGGCGTATTCGAGCCCCGCCTCGCCGTCGTACACCGGCTCCGCTTCAAAGCCGTGCGAGGCGAGCAGCTCGCAGAGCGACTCCGAGAGCAGCCGCTCGTCTTCAACTACAAGTATCTTCATCGCTGCTTCACCATCCTGCATCATACCGCAAATGGCTGAAAATAGCCTGAAAAAACTGTAAACATTCCCCGTCCAAGCTGCCCTTGGATGCATAGTGCCGCGCCTTTGGCGCGGCAGCGAAATGCAGGGGCGAAAGCCCCTGCATTGCTTTTCTGAGAGATTTCTTTTGTCTTGCCAAAAGAAATCTCTCAGAATGGGTCTGCAGGGCCTTCGTCCCTGCCTCCCACCTCGCGCGCTTGCGCGCTATGCCCCCGGCCGCATGGCCGGCCACACGCAGTGTGGCCCACGGGCGCGAAGGAAAAAAATACGCCGCCGGGCGTTATGCCCGGCGGCGTGGTGCGAGAGATGGGACTTGAACCCACACGCCTGTAAATGAGACACAGGCACCTCAAGCCTGCCTGTCTGCCAGTTCCAGCACTCTCGCATATCCTTTTTGCGCCGCCCAACGCTGTATCCGTCGGTCAAGCGCATGGATTATTATATCAGAATTCAGCGAAATGTCAACAACATTTTTTCATATGAGCCCCTTTTTTTAATTGGCTACAATTATAATTCCCGGCGTAGACGTCTTTCCATATTTGGCGACACTTATAATTGTCATATGGCCGCGTGCATGTTAAAATTTTCTTTACCGCATCTCTTGGAGGGATAAAAAATGGGGATACTTGAGCTCGTCACCATCGCGCTCGGCCTGTCAATGGACGCCTGCGCGGTGTCTGTATGTAAGGGGCTCTCTGTGGACAGGCTTTCCGTCCGGCACATGCTCATAACCGGGCTGTACTTCGGCGGCTTCCAGGCTGTCATGCCGCTGATAGGCTACTTCCTCGGCTCCAGCTTTGAGAGCTTCATCACGAGCTTCGACCACTGGATAGCGTTCATACTGCTCGCGCTCATCGGCGCGAACATGATACGCGAATCCCGCGGCGAGACGGAGACACTGGACTCCTCCTTCGGCGTAAAGGCAATGCTGCCGCTCGCCATTGCCACGAGCATAGACGCCCTTGCGGTAGGCGTCACCTTCGCCTTCCTCAGCGTGAAAATTGTCCCAGCCGTATGTCTCATCGGCTCCATCACCTTTGTCCTCTCCGTGGCGGGGCTGAACCTCGGGCGCATCTTCGGCGCCAAGTCCCGCTCAGTGGCCGAGCTCATAGGCGGCATCATACTCATCCTCATCGGGCTCAAGATACTCCTTGAGCATCTGGGTATAATCGGTTGACATAATACATACTTAAATCCCCGGGACCTCCCGGGGATTTTTCGTGCCCGGAAATAAAAAGGGCGCCGCGAGCTGTGCGCGGCGCCATCCTGCAACGAGGAGTTTGAAAATGAAGAAGAATTCCTGCGAGTATTAATATACCCGGGAATTATTAAGCAGACAACACATTTCCTGTTACAAAAGTATTGAATCGAAACTTTTTTCAGATTCCGCTGTCGCCATAGTTGGCGAGGACGCGCGCCGAGGGGTCGTCGACGTCGCAGCCGGGCCACGAGCGGTTCGGCATCCAGAAATCCTTCACCATCTCCGACTGTCCGGGGTAGTACTTCTCGAAGATCTCGCGGTAGAGCAGGCTCTCCTTGGTAAAGGGCCGCGCGTGGGTGTATTTCGCGCTCAGGAGCTCGAATTCCTCGTCCGTGTACAGCCCCGCGGCATATTCCTTCAGGTCGTCCACCATTGAGTGGCCCACGGCGTCGGAAAATGCCGCCTTCTGCCGCCAGAGCAGGTCGTCCGGCAGCCAGCCGCCGCGCTCAAAGGCGTGGCGGAGCAGGTATTTGCCGATGCCGCGGCGGTTCATCTTCAGCGCGGGGTCAAGCGACATGACATAGCGCGCGAAGAATATGTCGCCGAAGGGCACACGCGCCTCAAGGCTGTTCACGCTTATGCAGCGGTCGGCGCGCAGCACGTCGTACATGTGTATCTCGTCGATGCGCTTTTTCGCCTCGAGCTGGAACTCCTCGGGCGAGGGGGCAAAGTCCGTGTACTTGTAGCCGAATAGCTCGTCGCTTATCTCCCCCGTGAGGAGGACGCGCACGTCGGTGGTCTCGTGTATCGCCTTGCAGCAGAGGTACATTCCCATAGCGGCCCGGATGGTGGTGATGTCGTAGGTCGCAAGGGATTTTATAAGCGTGTCCAGCGTGGCGATGACCTCGTCGCGCGTCATCACGACCTCCGTGTGCTCCGCGCCGAGGTACTCCGCCGCGCGGCGGGCGTACTTCAAGTCGATCGCGTCCGTGTCCATGCCGATGGCAAAGGTGCGGATGGGCTTCGGGCTCAGGCGTGAGGCTATCGAGCAGACCAGGCTCGAATCGAGCCCGCCGGAGAGCAGGAAGCCGAGCGGCGCGTCGGAATCGAGGCGCTTGTCGACCGCCTGGATGAGCAGCTCGCGGATGTGCTTCGCTGCCGTCTCCTCGTCGTCCGCTGAGTACTCCGTGACGTTAGTGAGGTCGCAGTAGCGGTGGAACTCCCCGTCCTTCCACCAGCAGCCTGGCGGGAAGGGCATTATCTTCGGGCAGATGCCCACAAGGTTCTTCGGCTCGCTGGCAAAGGCCATGCCGCCCTCGGGCAGCTCGCCGTAGTACAGCGGGCGGATGCCCAGCGGGTCGCGCGCCGCTATAAAGCTGCCCGTGGCGGCGTCATAGAGTATGAGCGCGAACTCGGCGTCCAGCATCGCGAACATGCCGGTGCCGTACTCCCGGTACATCGGCAGGAGTATCTCGCAGTCGGAGCCGCTCTTGAAGCGGTAGCCCATGCTGATGAGCTCGGTCTTTATCGGGCGGAAGCCATAGAGCTCCCCGTTGCACACAAGGTAGCTCCCGCCGAGCTCAAAGGGCTGCATCCCCTCCGGGCTCAGGCCCATGATGGCAAGGCGGTGGAAGCCGAGCCAGCCCTCACCCACCTCGCGGAAAAAGCTCATGTCCGGCCCGCGGGAGGCCGAGCGGGCAAAGCCCTCAATCGCGGCCTCCTCGGGTATGCTGCGTTTTGTGAATCCAATAACAGAACACATATCAGTACTTTATCATGTACCGCTCTGTCTCCCAGCTCGAGACCTGCATGCGGTAGGCGTCCCATTCCTTCAGCTTGCCCTCGACATAGCGCGGGAAGATGTGCTCGCCGAGCGTCGCGGCCATAAGCTCGTCGCTCTCGAGCGCGTAAACCGCCTCCTCCAGCGAGCCGGGCAGGTTGTCTATGCCGTTGGCCAGGCGCGCGGCGGCGTCCATGGCGAAGATGTTCTCGGTTATCTCCGCCGGCGGGGTCATGTCCTTCTCGATGCCGTCAAGGCCGGCGGCCAGGCAGAGCGCGAGCGCGAGATACGGGTTGCAGGCCGGGTCCGGGCAGCGGAGCTCCACGCGGGTGCTCTGGCCGCGCGCGGCGGGGATGCGTATGAGCGCGGAGCGGTTAGAAGCGCTCCAGGCGAGGTAGCACGGCGCCTCATATCCGGGGACAAGGCGCTTATAGCTGTTCACCAGCGGGTTGGTAACGGCGGTCATGCCCTTCACATGTGCGAGCAGGCCGGCTATGAAGCTGTACGCCTCCTTGGAGAGCCCGCGCGCGTCGGCGGGGTCGTAAAACGCGTTCTTGCCGTCCTTGAAGAGGGACATATTCGTGTGCATGCCGCTGCCGTTTATGCCGAAAATCGGCTTCGGCATGAAGGTGGCGTGCAGGCCGTTGTGCTGGGCGAGGGTCTTTACCACCATGCGGAAGGTCATGATGTTGTCCGCCGCGGTGAGCGCGTCGGCATACTTGAAGTCTATCTCATGCTGGCCGGCGGCTACCTCGTGGTGGCTGGCCTCTATTTCAAAGCCCATCTCCTCCAGGGCGAGGCATATGTCGCGGCGGGTGGTCTCGCCGTGGTCCACAGGGCCGAGGTCGAAGTATCCTGCCTCGTCGCCGGTCTTGCTGGTCGGCTTGCCGTCGGCGTCCACCTCGAAGAGGAAAAACTCGCACTCGGGGCCGACGTTAAAGGTATAGCCCATCTCTGCCGCGCGCTCGAGTGCGGCCTTCAGCACATGGCGCGGGTCACCGACAAAGGGCGTGCCGTTCGGGTTGTAGACGTCGCAGATGAGGCGCGCTGACCTGCCGCCCTTCGGCTCCCAGGGCAGCACCACGAAGGAGTCCAGGTCGGGATAGAGGTACTGGTCGCTCTCGTGGATACGTGTGAAGCCCTCGATGGAGCTGCCGTCGATCATTATCTGGTTGTTCAGGGCCTTTTCTATCTGCCCGCTGGTTATCGCCACATTCTTCAGCTGTCCGAAAATGTCGGTGAACTGCATACGTATGAACTCTACGTTCTGCTCCTTCACAATGCGGATAATGTCCTCACGAGTGTACCTGGCCATTTGAAACTTCTCCCTTCGGTGCTGCATATTTTTTGACAAAAAGAAAAAGAGCGCGGTGATACTGCCTTGACAGAACACCGTTGCTCTTTCAATGCCTGCATTATATTGGCCTTTGTGAGATTTGTCAATATGGATTTGCAATTTTGTACACATTGCTAAAATTAATGCGGCAAGTGCCTGCGGCGCAGGCAAAAATGCAACAGCAACGTGAACGGGCTTGTTTCTGCGCCGTTCATCTGATATAATTCTTCAGAAATAACAGGCCGTAAGCACTGAAAAACACAAATAAGAGGGGATTTTGATATGGAATACACCGCTGCTGTCATCCGCGTTGAGGATGACAGCGTATACGACGGCGGCTCGGAAGAGGTCGCCCTTGCTCTCAGGGACCTGCTGGAAAAAGACGGCTGGGAAATTATCAGCGTCTCCACAGTTCCCTCCGACTTCGACAGGATAAAGGGCGAAATCGTCCGCTGCTCCTATGACCTCGGCTCCGCGCTCGTCCTCACTACCGGAGGCACCGGCTGCTCGCGCTACGATGTTACGCCGGAGGCCACCGAGGCCGTCATCAACCGCCTTGTGCCCGGCATCCCGGAGGCCATGCGCTTCGCAAACAACGTACGCACCCCGCTCGCAGCCCTCAGCCGCGGCATCGCCGGCCTTCGCGGCAGCACGCTCATCGTAAACCTCCCCGGCAGCTCCGGCGGGGCCGTGACGAGCCTTTCCGCCGTTCTCCCTGCCCTCAAGCAGGGCGTCGAGAGCCTGCGCAGAAGGCAGAGCAGGTAATGACACACCGTCCTTTCTGACATAGCCAGGTAGTATATAAGCAGCCGGGAGAGCGTGCCTCTCCCGGCTGCTTTGCTATTAACCACGTGTTATGTAAACTCACCTCAGGGCGTCCACATACCTGCATGCCGCCACGGCGGCAGCGGCACCGTCACCCACCGCGGTGGTCAGCTGGCGGACGCTCTTCGCCCGGCAGTCGCCCGCCACAAAGAGCCCGGGCTTCCCGGCCTCACAGCTCTCCCCAGCCGTAAACCAGCCCGCGGCATCCGTGGCCGCCAGGTCCGCAAATGGCGCGCTGTCCGGCTCAGAGCCGACGGCTACGAACAGGGCGTCCACCTCTATCTCGCGCGCAGAGCCATCCTCCGACTCCACGCGGACGCCAGTGAGCTCCCCGTCCCCCAAAAGTGCGGTCACCCGCGCCGACATGAGCATCGCCACGTTTTCCCGCTCCCTCAACGCCTCCACGTTGGCCTCCTCGGCCCGGAATTCACCGCGTCGGTGAATTATGTAAACCTGAGAGCAGGAATTGGAGAGCAGCAGCGCGTCCTGCACGGCGGAGTCCCCGCCGCCGGCCACGGCCACCGGCCTGCCGGCGTAAAACGCCCCGTCGCAGACCGCGCAGTAGCAGACGCCGTTTCCAGCGAGCTCCTCCTCGCGCGCGACTCCGAGCCTGCGGTGCTGAGCGCCGGTGGCGAGGATGACGGCCTTTGCGGCATAGTCGCCGTCGGGCGTGACGACGGCGTAACCGGCCCCCTCGCGCCTGAGCCTGGTGACCTCGGCGAGTTCGGCCTCCGCGCCCATGTCCAGCGCCTGGGAGAACATCCTGTCCGCCAGCTCTGCGCCGGAGACGGAAGGTATGCCGGGGAAATTGTCCACCATGGGCGACCAGGCTATTTGCCCGCCGAAGCCGTTTTTTTCCAGTACGAGCACGGACTTCTCAGCCCGACGCCCATAAATCGCCGCCGCGAGCCCTGCGGGACCGCCTCCGACGATAACGATGTCATAAGTACCAAGCATAGCAATCGCTCCCATAAGAGTTGTTTGTCGTTTATAATGATATCACACAATTTGCTGTAAAATCCACCCCATTTCTCTGGACAGCGCCAAAGAAATGGGGTGGGAGAGCCGCCCGGCGGGCAGCATTTTGATTTATTCAAGCTCGAAGGCGCCTG
>DVGA01000114.1 GCA_018712985.1 Candidatus Scatomorpha intestinavium | reverse complement strand
TGCTTGTGCTTTACCTTGTCTTAAGCCGGCAGGAAGACGGCGTGGCCGTCGTTTCAGTCACCGCCAACGAGTTTTCACTTGAAAACAGGAAAAAAGAGGTCCTGAACTTTTCATACGGGGAAATAACCGGCGATATGGAAGCGGAGCAGTACGGCGAGTTCAGCGAGGGCGTGCCGGCGGCGTTTGAGGTGGATAACAGCGGCGAATTCCTGTTCACCACCGCCGAGCCGTGCATGAGGGTCGCCATAGAGGCGGAAAACTGGTCCCAGGCCTTTGACGGCAGCGGCGTCAGCCGCGCAAGGTTCGTCGGGAACGAGGGCATGTCGCTGGAGGGCGAGGGCATTTCCTGCACCGTGTCCATCAACTACCCCGCCGGTGAGATACTTACCCCGTTCCGCCTCTCGGTTTACAGCGAGTCCGGACTGAGCGTTAATACCACGGACACGGGGTTAGAGGTCCACGGGGTCAGCGGCCTCATACCTCTCCGGGCTTCGTATAACCCCGCCCTGAATAAAGACATCCAGTTTACGTATGTCGAGCTTGGCTCGTTCTCCGGCTCCATATCCATCGATTTGAGCGAGCTTGAAAGTGAGGGGCATTTAATAGTCACCGCCGAGGACGGCAGCCAGGAGACCGTCGATATTCTTTGAAAACCGTAAAAACCCCGGGGGCGCGATGAGCGCTCCCGGGGAGTTTTTTGTGCGGCTATTTTTTGCTCGAATAGAGCTGAGCGAGGGTGAAGGCGAGGGAGAGGGCCAGGGCGACCGCGAGGGCGACGGCCCCGTAGCTCATCGGCAGGAAATAGTAGCCGCGCAGATAGGCGTGATACCCGAGCAGGGAGGCGAACTGCGTCAGCAGCGGGAGGGCGAGATATTCGGGCGCGGCGCAGGCGAAGAGCAGCGTGAGCACGTCGGCGACGAAGAAATAGCGCTCGTGCATGTGCGGGAGGAAATAGGGGATGCCGATGGAGAGCACAAGCGCGCAGCCGAGGACGGCCCACATCGAGGCCCTGCCGCGCCGGAGTGCGACGAGCAGGAAGGTGAGCAGCATGAGCGCGAAGGCGGCGATTATGCCGAGGTTGGAGGCGAGAGCCGTGTCCTGCACGCTGCGGGAGAAGGCGAAGATGCTCGGCGAGTTGTAATTCAGCGCGGAGCCGACGGTGCCCATCTGGTCGAAATAGAGCGTTATGGTGTCCATAAACGGCATACCGGCGGCGACGGCGGGGAGCATGAGCGCTATATACACGGCGGGGAAGATGAAAAAGTGCCGGATTTTTACATGCCCCGAGAGCAGCAGCACGACGAACACAGGCATGATGAACACGGCCTGCAGCTTGAAGGCAAAGGAAACGGCAATGCAGGCCATGCCGGCGGACGGCCTGCCCGAAAGGGCAAAATATATGCCCAGCACGGCAAAGGCGGCATAAATGCTGTCGCACTGGCCCCAATAGGCGCCGTTCAGGACGACGGTGGGGAGGAAGAGCACGCCGAAAAAGGCCGCGAGGCGCTTTACGCGGCTCGTGGTGTACAGCCCGGCGAGGGACATGGCCGCATAGGCGAGCACAATGTCGAAAAATACGCTGAGCAGCTTGATGAGGTACAGGTCGTCTATGCCTATATAGGAAAAGGCGGCGAGGAAATACATATACGGCACGTTGTAGTTGCCGATGGGCTCCGCCAGGGCGGCGAAGCCGCCGTTGTTCCTGAAATACTCGACCCACACGGACAGGAAGGTCTCGTAATCCGCAGTGACATGGTTGAAGCAGGAGCCGCGCACGACGAACGCCGCGGCCACCAGCGCGGCGCACACGGCGACATCCTTCGGGCGCTTGAGCAGACCGGAAAAATACAGCGCCGCAAGCGCAAGCAGCGCCTCGGCAAAGAGGAGCAGTATAACGGCGATGTCCATATGTGTCCTCCAGACGGCGCGGAGACGGCCGGAGAGCGCTCCGCACAAAAAAAGACGGGGAAAACCCCGCCGGAAATTTCATCTCTTAACAAAATATAGCTTGACAGCCACAACTTATAATGATAAAATAACTTGCTATGTCATCGAGAGGGGGATACTTTCCCAATTCTCTTTACATGCATATTCTATCAGGTTTTTGAGAAATTGCAACAGACGGCCGCAAATTATTGACAACCCTGCCGGGTGTCCGCGTGATTCCAATACGAGGAGAGTGCATCGATGCCAACTGATGTCAGCTACGGGAAAACAGTCAGAAAGAGCTTTGCGAGGAGCACGGAAATTCAGGACATGCCCAACCTTCTGGAGATCCAGAAGCAGTCCTACAAGTGGTTCCTTGAAACCGGGCTCAGGGAAGTGTTCCGCGACGTTGCCGCGGTGACGGACTATTCCGGCAACCTCGAGCTCAGTTTTGTGGACTACTCCATGGAGGACAAGCCGAAATACTCCATCGAAGAGTGCAAGGCCCGCGACGCCACATACGCCGCCCCGCTGAAGGTGAGCGTGCGCCTGCGCAACCGCGAGACCGAGGAGATCAAGGAACAGGAAATCTTCATGGGCGACTTCCCGCTCATGACCCCCGGCGGCACCTTCGTCATAAACGGCGCGGAGCGCGTCATCGTGTCGCAGATAGTCCGCTCCCCCGGCGTGTATTACGACAAGAAAACCGACAAGGCGCAGATATCCACCTACGGCACGACGGTAATACCCTATCACGGCGCGTGGCTCGAGTATGAGACCGACGTGAACGACATCTTCTATGTCCGCATCGACAAGAACCGCAAGCTGCCCATCACCCTCTTCCTCAAGGCGATGGGGCGCTACGATCCGGACAAGCCGCACACCTGGCTGAGCTGCCTGAGCGACCCCGTCGCCGGCTGCGTCACGAGCGATCAGATCAAGGACGTGTTCGGCAACGACGAGCGCATCGTCGCCACCCTCGACAAGGACACCTTCATAACCCGCGAGGACGCCCTGCTCGAGATATACCGCAAGCTCCGCCCCGGCGACCCCCCGACGGTGGAGACCTCCGAGACGCTGCTCGAGGGGCTGTTCTTCGACCGCAGGAGGTACGACCTCTTCTCCGTGGGCCGCTATAAGTTCAACAAGAAGCTCGGCCTGGCCGGGCGCCTTACAGGCCACCAGCTTGCCGCGCCCGTGGCCGACCCGGTGACCGGCGAGATCATCGCCGAGCCCGGCGAGACGCTGACGCGCGAGCGCGCCGAGTATATAGAGTCCTGCGGCGTGACCGAGGCCATGGTCGTCACGCAGGACGGCAAGGAAATCCGCGTATTCACGAACGGCATGGTCGACATGCGCCACTTCGTCGACTTCGCCCCCGAGGAGGTCGGGGTGGACGAGAAGGTGCGCCTGATAATCCTCCGCCAGCTCATGGAGCAGTACGAGGGCGACGCGCTGAAGGACGCCATCCGCGAGAATATCGACCTGCTGATACCCAAGCACATCATAGTTGACGACATGTTCGCCTCCGTGAACTACCTCTGCTGCCTTGCGCACGGGGTGGGCTCGCCGGACGACATCGACCACCTCGGCAACCGCCGCGTCAGGAGCGTCGGCGAGCTGCTGCAGAACCAGTTCAGGATAGGCTTCTCCCGCATGGAGCGCGTCATCCGCGAGCGCATGACGCTGCAGGACCTCGACATAGTCACCCCTCAGAGCCTTATAAATATCCGCCCGGTGACCGCGGCCATTAAGGAGTTTTTCGGCTCCTCGCCGCTCAGCCAGTTCATGGACCAGACGAACCCGCTGGCCGAGCTGACGCACAAGCGCCGTATGTCCGCCCTCGGCCCCGGCGGCCTGAGCCGCGAGAGGGCAAGCTTCGACGTCCGCGACGTGCACTACACGCACTACGGCCGCCTCTGCCCCATAGAGACACCCGAAGGCCCGAACATCGGCCTTATAAGCTACCTCGCCAGCTATGCGCGGGTCAACAAGTACGGGTTCCTCGTCACGCCCTTCCGAAAGGTCAGGAAGCCGGACTGCTTCGTGACGGACGAGGTCGAATACATGACCGCCGACATTGAGGACCGCTACATCGTGGCCCCCGCCACGGAGCCGCTGGACGAGAACGGCTGCCTGCGCAACAAGCGCATCACCTGCCGCCACCGCGACGAGATCATCGAGGTCGACCGCGAGAGGGTGGACTATATCGATATTTCCCCGAGGATGATGGTCTCCATCGCCACGGCGATGATACCCTTCCTTGAAAACGACGACGCCAACCGCGCGCTCATGGGCGCGAACATGCAGCGCCAGGCCGTGCCGCTGCTCACCACCGAGGCGCCCATAGTCGCCACCGGCATAGAGCACAAGTGCGCCGTGGACTCCGGCGTCTGCGTCCTCGCCGAGGACGACGGCATTGTCGAGAGCGTTTCCGCCACGCATGTGGTTGTACGCTACGACACGCTCGGCGTAAAGGACTACAAGCTTATCAAATTCTCCCGCTCCAACCAGGGCACCTGCATCAACCAGCGGCCTGTTGTCTCCGCGGGCGAGCGCCTTGCCAAGGGAGACATCGTGGCGGACGGTCCGAGCACCAGCAACGGCGAACTCAGCCTGGGCAAGAACATCCTGGTCGGCTATATGAACTGGGAGGGCTATAACTACGAGGACGCCATACTGCTCAACGAGCGCCTCGTCATGGACGACACCTTCACCTCCATACACGTGGAGGAGTTTGAGTGCAACGCGCGTGACACCAAGCTCGGCCCCGAGGAAATCACACGCGATATCCCCGGCGTGGGCGACGACGCGCTCAAGTACCTCGACGAGCGCGGCATAATCTCCGTAGGCGCCGAGGTGAGGAGCGGCGACATACTCGTCGGCAAGGTCACGCCCAAGGGCGAGACCGACCTGACCGCCGAGGAGAGGCTGCTGCGCGCCATATTCGGCGAAAAGGCCCGCGAAGTGCGCGACACCTCGCTCAAGGTCCCGCACGGCGAGAGCGGCATAGTCGTGGACGTAAAGGTGTTCACCCGCGAAGCCGGCGACGAGATGAGCGCCGGAGTGAATCAGGTCGTGCGCGTGTACATCGCGCAGAAGCGCAAGATCTCCGTGGGCGACAAAATGGCCGGCCGCCACGGCAACAAGGGCGTCGTCTCCCGCATTCTCCCGCGCGAGGATATGCCCTATATGCCCGACGGCACGCCGCTGGACATCGTCCTCAACCCCCTCGGCGTCCCGAGCCGTATGAACATCGGCCAGGTGCTCGAGGTTCACCTCGGCTATGCGGCGCAGGCCCTCGGCTGGAAGGTCGCGACGCCCATCTTCAACGGCGCCAACGAGGCCTCGATACGCGAGACGCTGCAGCTTGCCAACCTCCGCGAGGACGGCAAGAGCGTCCTTTACGACGGGCGCACCGGCGAGAGGTTCGACAATGAGGTCACTGTCGGCTATGTCTACTTCCTCAAGCTGCACCACCTTGTCGACGACAAGATACACGCCCGTTCCACCGGCCCGTACAGCCTGGTCACGCAGCAGCCGCTCGGCGGCAAGGCTCAGTTCGGCGGACAGCGCTTCGGCGAGATGGAGGTCTGGGCCCTCGAGGCCTACGGCGCGGCGTATACGCTGCAGGAGATACTCACCGTCAAGTCCGACGACGTCGCCGGCCGCGTAAAGACCTACGAGGCCATCGTGAAGGGGCACAACATCCCCGAGCCGGGCGTGCCGGAGAGCTTCAAGGTGCTCGTCAAGGAGCTGCAGAGCCTCTGCCTCGACGTGCGCATCCTGGACAAGGACGGCGAGGAGATCGAGCTCAAGGACGACGATGACGACGATTACATCCCCGGCATGAAGGACGATTACAGGGCCGACGACGGGGAGATCGAGTCCTCCGGCTTTATAATAGAGGACGTGCCGGAGGATGAGTACGACTCCGACTCCTTCGGCGACGAGGAGGACGACGGGGACGACGGTTTTGACGGCTTCGGCAGCTTCGCCGGGGACGAGACGGACATGGAGGAGGAATAATCGTTGAGCTACACACCCTTTGACGCGATAAAAATTGGCATTGCCTCCCCAGAAATGATTAGAGAATGGTCTTACGGCGAGGTAAAGAAGCCCGAGACCATCAACTACCGCACCCTCAAGCCCGAGCGCGACGGACTGTTCTGCGAGCGCATTTTCGGGCCCACCAAGGACTGGGAGTGCCACTGCGGCAAGTATAAGAAGATACGCTACAAGGGCAAGATATGCGACCGCTGTGGCGTCGAGGTCACCCGATCCAAGGTGCGCCGCGAGCGCATGGGCCACATCGAGCTCGCCACGCCGGTGAGCCACATCTGGTACTTCAAGGGAATACCCTCCCGCATGGGCCTGATACTCGATATCACGCCGCGCATCCTTGAGAAGGTGCTCTATTTCGGCTCCTATATCGTGATCGACCCGGGCGACACGCCGCTGGAGCGCTGCCAGACTCTCACCGAGCGCGAGTACCGCGACATGCGCGAGAAGTACGAGAACGACTTTGACGCCGGCATGGGCGCCGAGGCCATAAAGAAGCTCCTGCAGCAGATCGACTGCGAGAAGCTCTCCGAGGAGCTGAAGGCCGAGCTGGCCACCGCCGGCGGCCAGAAAAAGGCCAAGCTCGTCAAGCGGCTCGAGGTCGTCGAGGCCTTCCGCCAGAGCGGCAACAAGCCCGAGTGGATGATAATCGACGTGCTGCCGGTCATCCCGCCCGAGATCCGCCCGATGGTGCAGCTCGACGGCGGCAGGTTTGCCACGAGCGACCTGAACGACCTGTACCGCCGCGTCATAAACCGCAATAACCGCCTGAAGAGGCTGATGCAGCTTAACGCGCCGGACATCATAGTCCGCAACGAGAAGCGCATGCTGCAGGAGGCCGTCGACGCCCTGATTGACAACGGCCGCCGCGGCAGGGCCGTCACCGGCGCGAATTCCCGCGCGCTCAAGAGCCTTTCCGATATGCTCAAGGGCAAGCAGGGACGCTTCCGCCAGAACCTGCTCGGCAAGCGCGTCGACTACTCCGGGCGAAGCGTCATAGTCGTCGGCCCCGACCTGAAGATATATCAGTGCGGCGTGCCGAAGGAGATGGCGATCGAGCTCTTCCGCCCCTTCGTCATGAAGAAGCTCGTCGAGGACGGCGTCGCCAACAACATCAAGTCCGCCAAGAAGATGGTCGACAAGCAGCGCACCGAGGTATGGGACGCGCTCGACGTCGTCATCAAGGAGCACCCGGTGCTGCTGAACCGCGCGCCCACGCTGCACCGCCTGGGCATCCAGGCGTTTGAGCCCATCCTTGTCGAGGGCCGCGCGCTCAGGCTGCACCCGCTGGTCTGCACGGCATACAACGCCGACTTCGACGGCGACCAGATGGCCATACACGTCCCGCTGAGCGCCGAGGCGCAGGCCGAGGCACGCATCCTCATGCTCTCCGCCAACAACCTGCTGCGCCCGCAGGACGGGCACCCAGTAACCGTCCCGACGCAGGACATGATACTCGGATCCTACTACCTGACCTACCTCCGCCTCGGAAAGGCTGAGAAGGGCGCGGAGCGCGTGTTCGTCACCGACGCCGGGGACACCGGGCTGCCGGTGGGCGAAGTGGTGGACGCGGACGATTTCGTGGCCGCGAACAAAGCCGCAAAGGCCAACGGCGGGCGCGAGGCCGAGTACAGGCCGCTGCACGCCTACGTCACCAGCGCCGAGGCCATCATGGCCTATAATTCAGGCGCAATCGGCCTGCACGCGCCGATACTCGTGCGCGTTGAGAAGACTGTGGACGGCGTCCCCGCTCACAGGCTCATCCGCACCACCGTGGGGCGCATCATATTCAACGAGCCCATCCCGCAGGACCTTGGCTACGTCGACAGGAGCGACCCGGAGCACGCCTTTGACCACGAGATCAGCTTCCAGGTGGGCAAGAAGCAGCTTGGCGACATCATCGACCGCTGCATACAGAAGTACGGGTTCACGATTTCTGCCGAGGTGCTCGACAACATCAAGGCGCTCGGCTTCAAGTACTCCACTATCGGCGCGCTGACCATCTCCATCGCGGACATGACTGTGCCCGACACTAAGCAGACCCTTATCGAGGCAACCGAGAAGAAGGTCCTCGACATTGAAAAGCAGTACCGCCGCGGCTTTATCACCAACGACGAGCGCTACCGCCTTGTCGTCGACGAGTGGGAGCAGACCACGAAGGATGTAACCGGCGCGCTGCAGAACTGCCTCGACGAGTACAACCCGATCTATATGATGGCGAACTCCGGCGCCCGAGGCTCCATGAACCAGATCCGCCAGCTCGCAGGTATGCGCGGCCTGATGGCCAACACCGCGGGCAAGACGATCGAAATTCCCATCAAGGCCAACTTCCGCGAGGGACTTTCCGTCCTCGAGTACTTCATCTCCAGCCGTGGCGCGCGCAAGGGCCTTGCCGATACCGCGCTCCGTACGGCCGACTCCGGCTACCTGACCCGCCGCCTTGTCGACGTCTCGCAGGACGTCATCATCCGCGAGGAGGACTGCGGCACGCACGAGGGCATCTGGGCCAGCGCCGTATATGAGAAGGGCCAGGAGGTCCAGTCCTTTGCCGTCAGCATAAGCGGCCGCTTCCCGGCCGAGCCGATCACCGACCCGGAGACCGGGGAGGTCCTCTTCGGCTGCGAGCACATGCTCAATGCCGAGGACGCCGCGGTGCTCTCCGCCCGCGGGATCGAGCGCGTGCGCATCCGCAGCGTGCTCACATGCGAAGCGAGGAGCGGCGTCTGCGCCAAGTGCTATGGCATCAACCTGGCCGTGGGCCAGCCCGTCAACCCCGGCGAGGCCGTCGGCGTTATCGCGGCGCAGTCTATAGGCGAGCCCGGCACGCAGCTCACGATGCGTACTTTCCACACCGGCGGCATAGCCGGCGACGACATCACGCAGGGCCTGCCGAGGGTCGAGGAGCTGTTCGAGGCCCGCAAGCCCAAGCGCATGGCGACGCTGAGCGAGATATCCGGCACCGTGAGCCTGGAGGAGACCCGCAAGAACGCCATGTTCGCGATCACCGTCACCAACGAGGCCGAAGGGGACACGAGGGTATACACCGTGCCCTTCTCCGCCGGCATACTTGTCGCGCAGGGCGACCATGTGGACAAGGGCCAGGAGCTCACCTCCGGTGCGCTCAACCCGCACGACGTGCTGCGCATCCGCGGCATCGAGGACGACGAATTCGGCCGCCAGGGTGTGCGCAATTACCTCATCCAGGAGGTACAGAAGGTCTACCGCCAGCAGGGCGTCGATATCAACGACAAGCACATCGAGGTCATCGTGCGCCAAATGATGCGCAAGGTGCGCGTGGAGGATTCGGGCGATACCTCGCTCCTTTCCGGCGCTATGGTGGATATCGCCGAGCTGAAGGCCGAAAACGCCGCGATCGCCGCCCGCATGGAAGCTGGCGAGAGGCGCGAGGACGGCGAAGAGCTCCGCGAGGCCACCTATACCCAGCTCCTCATGGGCATCACCAAGGCTTCGCTGGCAACGGACAGCTTCCTTTCAGCCGCCTCCTTCCAGGAGACCACGAAGGTGCTGACCGACGCGGCGATAAAGGGCAAGGTGGACCACCTTGTCGGCCTGAAGGAGAACGTCATAATAGGCAAGCTGATACCCGCAGGCTCGGGGCTCTCGCTTTACCGCAACGTGAAGTGCGAGACGAACGAAGAGGTGGAGTCCGAGCCCGAGGATTACGTGGACCTCTCGGTCCTCGTGAACAGGTCGAATGCACTGTAAGCAAGCTTTTGTATGGAAAGGCCGCCAAAAGCGGCCTTTCCATACTGCATATCGGCAAAAAATACTTGCAATATGGCAGTGTATATGGTATTATCTCAGAGTAAGTTTGTAGTGTTGAGTTGCTTGAGTGGGTCGCACCCACTCTTTTTGTTGGAGAAAAATTGACTGTCAAAAACTGGTAAGGAGTACTTATGGGAAAGCTCGTTGACACTGTACGCGCGCTGGCGGAGCCAGTTGCGGCCGAATACGGCTGCGAGGTCTGGGACGTGGAGTATATCCGCGAGGCCGGGGCGTGGTACCTGCGCGTTTATATCGACAAGCCGGGCGGAGTCGGGATTGACGACTGTGAGGCGGTTTCCCGCGCACTCGACCCGGTGCTCGACGAGGCGGACCCTGTGCCGGGTAGCTATGTTTTCGAGGTTTCCTCCGCCGGGGCGGAGCGCGAGCTCAAGCGCCCGGGCGACTTTGAGCGCTTTTTTGGCGAGCTGGTCGAGGTGAAGCACTACCAGCCTGTCGAGGGCGCGAAGAACCACGTGGGCGTGCTCCGCGGATATGAAAACGGCGACGTCACAATAGAGATAAATGGGACGGAAAAGCTGTTCAAAAAGGCGCAGGTGGCTCAGGTCAGGCTGCGCATGACGATATGAGAAGGAGTTTTGGAAGATGAACGCTGAGTTTTTTGCCGCCATTGAGGATATTGAAAAGGAAAAGGGCATTCCCCGCGAGTATATGTACGATAAGATACAGCAGGCCATGCTCGCGGCCTTCCGCAAGGACAACCCGGAGTACGGGGAGAATGTGGAGGTCATCCTTGACGAGGCTAAAAAGCGCATTGAGCTCGTGGTGAACAAGACCGTGGTGAACGAGGTAGAGGACCCCACCGCGGAGATAGATGTTGACAGCGCTCATCAGCTTTCGAAGCGCTACAGCGTGGGCGACACCGTAGCCATCCCGGTTGAGACCAAGAAATTCGGCCGCATCGCCGCGCAGGCCGCCAAGCAGGTCATCATCCAGGGCATACGCGAGGCCGAGCGCGGCATGATATACGATGAGTTCACGAGCAAGGAGCACGAGATACTCACCGGCGTGGTTTCGAGGATAGACCCGCGCACCGGCGCGGCTTCCATAAAGATAAGCTCCAACTCCGAATACACCGAGGCCCTGCTCGCTCCCGGCGAGCAGATAAAGGGCGAGGAGCTCCACGAGGGCGACAGGATAAGGGTTTATGTCGTCGAGGTGCGCCGCTCCACCCGCGGGCCGCAGGTAATGATATCGAGGACGCATCCGGGCCTTGTGAAGAGGCTCTTCGAGCTCGAGGTGCCGGAGATTTACGACGGAACCGTGGAGATAAAGTCCATCGCCCGCGAGGCTGGAAGCCGTACGAAGATGGCCGTCTGGTGCAGCGACCCCGCGATAGACGCCATCGGCGCGTGCGTAGGGCCGCGCGGCGGGCGCGTGAACAGCATCGTCGAGGAGCTCGGCGGGGAGAAGATCGATATAATCAAGTACAGCGAGGTCCCCGAGGAGTATATCGCCGCGGCGCTCGCCCCGGCGGAGGTCGTGAGCGTCACGCTGCTCGACGACGGCAGGAGCTGCCGCGTTGTGGTGCCGGACGCCCAGCTCTCGCTGGCCATAGGCAAGGAGGGGCAGAATGCCCGCCTGGCCGCGAAGCTCACCGGCTACAAAATAGACATCAAGCCCGTCTCCGAGACCTGAGACGCGGCGGCGGAGGTGCGTTATGCCGAAGAAAATACCGATGCGGCAGTGCCTCGGCTGCCGTGAGATGAAGCCCAAGCGCGAGCTGCTGCGCGTTGTGCGCTCGCCGGAGGGCGAGGTGTCGCTGGACACAAGGGGCAAAAAGCCCGGGCGGGGGGCGTATGTCTGCCCGAATGCGGACTGCCTGAAAAAAGCGGTAAAGACGAGAGCGCTTTCCCGCGCGCTCGAGACTGAAATCCCTGACGAGGTCATGCAGCGCCTCGCGGCGGAACTGGAGGAAGACAAAGACGGACAGGGCGCTTAATTACCTCGGGCTCATGCGCAGGGCCGGGAGGCTGGAAATAGGCGAAGAGAATACGGGCGCGGCGGTGCGCCGGGGCTCGGCGAAGGCCGTGTTTCTGGCGTCGGACGCTTCGGAGAACGCCAGAAAGCGCGCGGAGGGCTTCCTCGCCGGGCGCAGGGCCCTGCTTGTGACGCTGCCGTATTCAAAAGAGCAGCTCTCGGAGCGGCTGGGCAAAAGCGGGTGCAGCATGGCGGCCTGTACGGACTTCGGGCTCGCGGCGGCTTTCCTCTCCGCCCTCGCGGAGGGGGAGGACGGGGACAGATTCAGCGAACCCGCGCAGGAGATGCGCCGCAGGGCCGACAGGGCCGCGCGCCGCAGGGACGTTAAAAGGAAATCGGGGAGGGAACACCATGAGTAGTTTTGAAAAATACAGGGTCCACGAGGTGGCGAAGGATTTCAACATGACCTCAAAGGCCATTACCGAGATACTGACCAAATACGCCACCACGCCGAAGAACCACATGCAGGTGCTTGAGGACGGTGAGCTCTCCGTTATCTTTGAATACCTCACTCAGCACAACCAGTGCGAGAGCATGGAGGACCTTTTCAAGGTTCCGGAGAAGTCGGCCCAGCCCAAGGCAGCGCCCACAAAGGCGGCGGAAGAGAAGAAGCCGGCCGCGGCGGAGGCGAAGAGCACCCAGCAGCCGGCCGAGAAGCCCCAGCAGGGCCAGCCGCAGCAGAAGCAGCAGCCCCAGGCCACGCAGCAGGCCCAGCAGCCCAAGGTCAGGGAGCAGAAGCCCCATCAGCCGAGGCAGGTGCCGGAAAAGCGCGTTATCGACACGCGCGGCGGCGGCAACGTGAACCTCGGCAAGTACGACGAGCGCTTCGACCGCCTCGCTGCGGGCGCACACGGAGCGCAGGACTCCGGAAAGCGCTCGGAGCGCGGGGGCAAGGAGAAGTTCCAGAACAGGCAGAAGCAGCGCCAGCAGCAGGCCGCGGCCAGCACCAAGCGCAGGCAGGAAGAGCGCGACCGCATGCAGAAGCTGCACTTTGAGATAGCCAAGAAGGCGCCCACCAAGGTGCAGATACCCGACAGCATCGGCGTTGGCGAGCTCGCCTCGAGGATGAAGAAAACCGGCGCGGAGGTTGTCCGCACGCTTATCAAGAACGGCGTGATGGCCTCGCTGAGCGATATTATCGACTATGACACCGCGGCGCTCGTGGCCATGGAGCTCGGCTGCAAGGTCGAGCGCGAGGTGGTCGTCACGGTCGAGGAAAAGCTCATAGACGATCACGAGGACGCCCCGGAGGACCTCATACCGAGGGCACCGGTCGTTGTGGTCATGGGCCACGTCGACCACGGCAAGACCAGCCTGCTCGACTATATCCGCAAGGCCAACGTCGCCGCCGGGGAGGCCGGCGGCATCACCCAGCACATAGGCGCGTATACCGTGAACGTGAAGGGCAGCCCGGTCACCTTCCTCGACACCCCGGGACACGAGGCCTTCACCTCCATGCGCGCGCGCGGCGCGTCCGTCACGGACATCGCCATACTCGTCGTTGCGGCCAACGACGGCATCATGCCGCAGACTATCGAGTCCATCAACCACGCCAAGGCGGCGAATATACCCATAGTCGTCGCGATAAACAAGATGGATATGCCAGGCGCCAACCCCGAGCGCGTCAAGCAGCAGCTCACCGAGTATGACCTTGTCAGCGAGGAATGGGGCGGCGACACTATTGTCTGCCCGATATCCGCAAAGACGGGCGAGGGCATCGACAACCTGCTTGAGAACCTTGTTGTGCTCGCGGAGGTGCTCGAGCTCAAGGCCAACCCGAACCGCGCCGCCAAGGGCACCGTTATCGAGGCCAGGCTGGACCGCGGCCGCGGGCCCATCATGACCGTCCTCGTGCAGAACGGCACGCTCCACCAGGGCGATATCATCATCGCCGGCACGGCTGTGGGCCATGTCCGCACGATGATAAACGACAAGGGGCAGCGTGTGACCGAGGCCGGGCCGAGCATCCCGGTGGAGATCGCCGGCATGAGCGAAGTTCCCAATGCGGGCGACGTGTTCAACGCCGTAGACGACGAGCGCATGGCGCGCGAGCTCGTGGAGGAGCGCAAGGAAAAAGAAAAGGAGCGTACCCTCGGAGTCGCCAAGAAGGTCACGCTCGACGACCTCTTCGCGCGCATACAGCAGGGCGAGATCAAGGACTTCAACATCATCGTCAAGGCTGACGTCCAGGGCAGTGCCGAGGCCGTAAAGACCTCGCTTGAGAAGCTCACCAACGAAGAAGTGCGCGTGAGAGTTATCCATTCCGGCGTCGGAGCAATTTCCGAGAGCGACGTCATGCTCGCCGCAACGAGCAACGCGCTCATCGTGGGCTTCAATGTCAGGCCGGACGCAGCGGCGAGGGACAACGCCGCGAGGGCGAACGTGGAAATTCGCACTTACCGCGTCATTTACGACTGCATCAACGAGATCGAGGCCGCAATGAAGGGCATGCTCGCCCCCAAGTTCGAAGAGGCCGTGATCGCTCACATCGAGATCAGGCAGCTCTATAAGGTCAGCAAGGTCGGCACGGTGTGCGGCTGCTACGTGCTCGACGGCAAGGTGCAGCGAGGATGCAAGGTGCGCGTGGTGCGTGACGGAGTCGTTATATTCGAGGGCGAGATGGCATCGCTCCGCCGCTTCAAGGACGACGTCAAGGAGGTCGCCTCCGGATATGAGTGCGGAATCCAGATAGAAAAATTCAACGACGAGCACGTGGGCGACATCATTGAGGCCTACGTGATGAAGCAGATCGAGGCATAAAGCTGCCGGCCGAAATGCCTTCTGGCATTTCGGCCATTTGCTGTGTGCATGCGCGAGTCAGGCGGTACGTTTGCGACGATATTTGCAGCTTACACCGTAAGTTCGGTCGTGGCGTTCATAGTGTTCCGCTTCGAAAAATACAAGCGTTAAATACTTTTAAGAGGTAATTATATGGCTAATTCTAATAGGATTGGACGCATAAACGACGATATCCAGCGCGTTCTATCCGACCGTCTGCGCCAGGTGAAGGACCCCCGCGTGCAGCAGGGCATGATAAGTGTGACGCGTGTGGAGACTACGGGCGACCTCCGCTACGCGAAGGTATGGCTCTCCGTCCTTGGGGAACTCAACGAGCGCGAGTTCAAGCGCGGGCTGAAGAGCTGCGCTGGCTGGCTGCGTCATGAGTTGGGAGAGACTTTGTCCCTGAGATATACGCCGGAGCTGACCTTTGAGCTTGATCACTCTATAGAGTACGGCGCTAAAATCAGCAGGATGATAGAACAGATCGAGGAGGCCGAGGGGCATGAAGAGCCTGACAGCGAGTGAATGCGCCGCTTGGCTGGACGCGCACGACGGTTATCTCATAATAAGCCACCGCAGGCCGGACGGAGATACTCTCTGCTCCGGCGCTGCTCTTTGCTCCGCACTGAGAAGGCGCGGCAAGGCCGCGCGGTGCATCAAAAACAGGGAGATGACCGATACTTACCGGCCGCTGGTGGCGCCGTTCCTCGCTGAAGAGGGCACCTCCGCGCCGTCCACTCCGGTTACCGTGGACGTGGCGAGCGAGGGGCTTTTCCCGGACGGGGTAAGCACGCCGATAGCGCTCGCAATCGACCACCATCCATCCAACAGCCGCTTTGCGGACAATCTCTGCCTTGCGGCCGAGCGCTCGAGCTGCGGCGAGCTGGTGCTGGACATAATCAAGGCGCTCTGCGGCGATGTTACGGCGGAGGAGGCGAACCTCCTCTATGCCGCGGTGAGCACGGACACGGGCTGCTTTCAGTATTCTAACACGAACGCCGCCACGCTGCGGGCGGCGGCGGAGCTGATCGACCTCGGCGCGGACAACAGCGCGCTGAACACCGCCCTTTTCAGGACGATGACGCGCGCGCGCATGGCGCTCGAGGGGAAAATGCTCTCCGGCATGCGCTATTTCGAAGACGGGAAGATAAGCGTCAATATCATAACCCAGGCCATGATGGACGAGTGCGGCGCGGGCGAGAACGACTGCGACGACCTGGCCGGCCTTGCCGGAAAGGCCAAGGGCAGCGTTATAAGCCTGACCATCCGCGAGGTGCCGGAGGGCAGCAAGGTCTCCGCGCGCTGCAAGCCGGGCATAAATGTGTCGGACATCTGCGCCGTGTACGGCGGGGGCGGGCACGCCATGGCGGCAGGAGTTACGCTGAGCTGCGGCGTGGAGGAGGCGCTTTCGCTGATGCTGAAGGCGATCGACGACAAATGCCCGGAGCTGTGAACGGAATACTGATTGTTGACAAGCCCGCGGACTGGACAAGCCACGACGTCGTGGGCAAAGTCAGGCGGCTGGCGGGAATCCGCCGTGTGGGCCATGCGGGGACACTTGACCCGATGGCAACCGGCGTCCTCGTCGTGCTGCTTGGACGCGCCACGCGCGCATCGGAATTCGCCGAGGCGCAGCGGAAGGGCTACAGCGCGCATATACGCTTCGGCCTGACCACTGATACGCTCGACACGGAGGGAAATGTGCTTTCCGAGAGCGGGATTTCGCCCACTTTGGCGCAGATTGAGGAAGTTTTGCCCCGTTTCCGGGGAGACATCGAGCAGGTTCCGCCAATGTATTCGGCCATAAAGGTGAACGGACGCAAGCTCTATGAGATCGCGCGGGCCGGCGGCGAAGTGGAGCGAAAGGCCAGAAAGGTTTACATAACACGTCTCGACTGCTCCGGGCCGATGGAAAATGGCGACTTCGCGCTGGATATCGAGTGCTCGAAGGGAACGTATATCCGCTCGCTCTGCGCGGATATCGGCGCGGCGCTCGGCTGCGGTGCCTGTATGTCGGCGCTCAGGCGGACGTATTCGGGCGGATTCCGCGTCGAGGACGCGCTGACGCTTGAGGAGATAGAGCTGCGTGGAGTCGAAAGCTGCCTGCTGCCGGCAGATACCCTTTTTTCGGACAGGCCGGCGCTCAGGCTCGCGGCCGCGCGGGAGGAAAAGGCCGTGCGGAACGGCACGGATATCCCCGCTCCGCCGGGGACTCCGGACGGGGAAGTGAGGGTTTACGCCGGGGACGGCGAATTCCTGATGCTCGGCGAGGCAAAGGACGGCGTTTTGCGCACGATAAAGAGTTTTTTCGAGGTTTGAGCTATGGCGGATACAAAAAGAGTTATAGCCCTTGGTTTTTTTGACGGAGTGCATCTCGGACATGCCGCGCTCATGAAGATGACGAAGCGGCGGGCCGAGGAGCGCGGGGTTACCCCGGCTGTCCTGACATTCGACACGCACCCGGATACGCTCGTTAAGGGCGTGGAGGTGCCGCTTATCAACTCTCCCGAGGGGCGCGCGGAGATAATCCGCCGCGTTTACGGGATTGACAGCGTCATATTCATCCACTTCAACCACGCGGTGATGCAGATGCCCTGGGAGGATTTCCTCCGCTCGCTCGTGGACGAGCTGCATGCTGTGCATGTGGTCGTCGGATACGATTTCAGCTGCGGCTATCGAGGCGACGGAAGGGCGCTTAACATTGCCGGGTGGTGCTCGAGACACGGGCTCGGCTGCGACATTATCGACGCCGTAAAGATAGACGGGGAGGTCGTCAGCTCAACGAGAATACGCTCCCTTATCCAGGACGGGGACATGGAGGAGGCAAACCGGCTGCTGGGCCACCCCCACTGCCTGGTGGACACCGTGCATTACGGCTTCCAGCTCGGGGCCAAGCTCGGCACGCCGACGATAAACATGCGCTTTGCGGAGGGCGTGCTCGTGCCGAGGCACGGCGTGTACGCCGCAAAGGTGTTTCTTGACGACGGCGCGGAGCACATGGCCGTGACCAATGTCGGGGTGAGGCCGACAGTCTCCGGCAGCGACCGTGTGAGCGTTGAGAGCTTTATACTTGATTTCAAGGGCGATCTTTACGACCACACGGTGCGGGTTGAGTTCCACCACTTCATCCGCCCGGAGAAGAAATTTGAGGATACCGGGGAGCTGCGCGAGCAGATCCTGCGCGACGCGGAGACGACGAGAGAGTACTTCGCGTCTTAACGGGAAAAATGAAGCAAATAAGGCGTAAGCCCCGCTCCTTTGGAGCGGGGCTTACGCTTTTCGGTTTCCGCGCCGCGCAGGGCGTGGTTATTTTTTGCGCCAGGTGCTGGGCGTGAAAAGGATGAGTATCGGAAAAATCTCAAGGCGCCCGAGCAGCATGTCTGCGCTCAAAATCAGCTTGGAGATATCCGAAAATGCGCTGAAATTGCCCATTGGCCCAACTTCGCCGAGGCCGGGACCTACATTGGAGATGCAGGTGACCACCGAGGTAAAGGTTGTGACGAGGTCAAAGCCGTCCAGCGCAACTATGACTGTTGAGATAAAAGTGATGGTAATGTACAGCGTGAAGAACACGAGGGCGGCGCGTATGGTCGTTATTTCCACCGTGTGGCCGTCCATCCTGACGGCGGAGGTGCGGCGGGGATTGAGCATTTTTACAATTTCCTGCTTGGCGGTCTTGGCAAGCAGGAGAATTCGGGAGACCTTTATGCCGCCGCCGGTGCTGCCGGCGCTGGCTCCTATGAACATGACAAGCACCAGTATCGCCTTTGAGAACGAGGGCCAGAGGTCGAAGTTCGTGGTGGCGAAGCCGGTGGTGGTCATCACGGAGGAGACCTGGAAGAACGCATAGCGCAGGGCTGTCCAGAACGAGTCGTAGTAATCGCCGAGGAGGTCGACAGCTATCAGCAGGGAGGCCGCGGCCGCGATGCCGAAGTAGCCTATAAACTCGCTGTTGGTGAGCGCGGGGCGGAACTTGCGGATGAGCAGCAGGAAATAGATGTTGAAGTTCACGCCGAAGAGCATCATGAAGATGCCGGTGACGATGTCTATGTACGCGCTGTCATAGTAGCCGATCGAGATGGCCTTTACGCTGAAGCCGCCGGTACCCGCGGTGGCCATGGCGTGGTTTACAGAGTCGAAAAACGGCATGTCGCCCAGGCAGAGCAGGATTATCAGTATGATCGTGAGGACTACATAGATAAGATAGGTGATGGCGGAGCTGCGGCGTATCCTCGGGACGAGCTTGCCGACGGTAGGGCCGGGGACCTCGGCGCGCATGATGTGCATGCTGCGTTCCTCGCTCAGCGGGACGACGGCCATGATGAACACCAGCACGCCCATGCCGCCTATCCAGTGGGACAGGCTGCGCCAGAGCAGGTGCCCGTGGCTGACGCTCTCGACATCGGTGAAAATCGAGGAGCCGGTCGTGGTGAAGCCGGAGACTATCTCAAAAAAGGCGTCCACATAGCTTGTGGTTTCGCCGGCGAAAACAAAGGGCAGCGCGCCCACCAGGCTTATCAGCACCCAGGCAAGGGCGACGCTTACAAAACCCTCGCGGGCGTAAATGTCCTTGCGGGTGAGCTTGGGCAGCGCGAGCAGCACGGCCAGCGTGGCGGCAATCGCCATGGTTATCAGGAAGCTGGACGGCGACTCTCCGTAGCAGAGCGCGGTGAAGGCCGGAAAGAGCATCAGCACGGCCAGAACGCCCATGACCCTGCTGAGGATTTTGGAAATCATCCTGTAATTCATGGCCTTACTCCTGGAAAATGTCAGAGAAACGCTGTATGCCGAAGCGGGCGGTTACGGCGATGACGCTGTCGTGCAGACGGATTACGTCGTTGCCGCCGGGGATTATGCAGGTGTTTCCGCGGATTATTGCCGCGAGCAGGGTGTCGTGGCCGATCTTGAGGTCACGCAGGGGGATGTTGAGGTACGGCGCATCCTTGCGAATCAGGAATTCGATGACCTCGGCCTTGCCATCGGCTATCTCGTGCAGGGATTCTATGCCGCTGGCATCGAGCGAGTTCTGCATGGCACGGACATACTGCACAATGTTGTCCGAGGCTATGCTTGTCGGCGTTACGAAGCTGTCCAGCTTGTGCGAGCCGACCATGGTGCGGAAAACTTCCTGGTTTATTTTCGTTATGACCTTTCCAGCACCGCTGCGCGCGGCAAACATGGAGGTGATGATGTTGTTCTGATCACTGCCGGTGAGGGCGACAAAGGCGTCAGTCGTACGGATGCCCTCTTCCTCGAGCAGGCGAGGATCGGTCCCGTCGCCGAGCAGTACCTCGGCCTTCGGGAGGATTTCCTTGATGGTTTCGCAGTGTTCCTCGTCCTCTTCGATTATCTTCACGCGGATGCCGGCGTCTATCAGCTCTCGGCCGAGGTACAGGCTGATGCGCCCGCCGCCGAGGATCATAACGTCGCGCACGCTGCGCTTGTGGGTGCCGATCGCCTTGAAGAAGGCGCTCATTTTGGCCGGCGCGCCGACGACGTGCACCACGTCGCCCGCCTCGAGCGTGTAGCTGCCGGTGGGGATGACAACGTCGGAATTGCGCTGGACGGCGCTGATGAGTATGCCGGAGCCGTAGCGCCCGCCGAGCTGTGAGAGCTTCATGCCGCATATAGGCATCCCTGCCGTGATGGTAAACTCGACCATCTCGGCGCGGCCCTTGGCGAAGGATTCGACCTTGGCGGCCGAGGGTATGCGGAGTATGCGGGAAATTTCGGCCGCGGCGTCGTGCTCGGGGTTGAACACGAGCGAGAGGCCCAGCTCCTCCTTGAAGAATACAAGCTGGCGGAAATACTCCATGGTCCTGACCCGGGCAACGGTGTTGCCGACGCCGAGCTTGCGCGCGGTGAGGCAGCAGAGCATGTTTACGGCGTCGTCGCTGGTCACGGCGAGCAGCAGGTCTGCGTCCTCCGCGCCGGCCTCGGTGAGCACCTCGTAGTCCGCGCCGTTTCCCTGAAGGGCCATGACGTCGTAGTTAGTGGAGATGTGCTCTATTTTGTTGGGGTCCCAGTCCACGACAGTGACGCTGTGGCCCTCCTCAATGAGCCTGCCGGCGAGGCTCTGCCCCATTCGCCCGGCGCCAATGACAATAATGTTCACTCAACGCTCCCCTTTTTCTGCTGTGACAGCTTTTTCTTCCGCTTTGAATGGCTGCGGCCGCGGCGCCGGGGCTGTGCGGCCTTGGTGGCGTAGTAGTTCTGCATGGCCTCGTCAGCCTCGTATATAAGGCGGTTGACGGAGTATTTACCGTCAGTGCCGCGGCGGAAGCGGAGCCTGAGCAAAAACTTGCCGTCCTCGGGGCAGTCGGCAAGGCTCATATAGCGGTGGTCGCCCTGGTCGACCCACTTTGAAAGGGTGAGCGGTCCGCCGCAGACGGGGCAGGCCGGGGCGCTTATGCGCTCGTCCGCAAAGGCGTCGCCCTTTGAGCCGAAAGCGGCAATGCAGCTGTGCTCCAGCGGGTCCGGGCCGTTGCTGCCGGAGCTCGGCAGGTCGCCGGAGCGTGTGCTTGCCTCGGTGTACTGCCGGAGTCCGGCTTCCATATCGAGATGGGAGCAGATAAGGCCGGTGTTGTACGCGTCGCCGAGGGCGTCGTGTGCCACGCGGGTCTGCTCTATGCCGAAGTGCTCCATGGCAGAGGCGAGGGACTTCTGCTCCCTGTCGCCGCTGACCTGGAGACTGTAAATTATCTGAAGGTTTATCCAGTCGGATATCCAGTCCCAGTCGAGGTCATGGATTATGATGTTCTGCTCCATTATCCCGCGGTCGTCGTAGCCCCAGGTGAGGAAAGTGACGCCGTCGCCGCACCACTCGCGGAATTTTGCCAGCGCCTCGGGGAAGGGGAGGCCGTTGTTCAGCCGTTCCTTGTCGAAGCCGGTGAGCTTTTTCACCTTGTAGTGCATGCGCTTGAAGTAGACCGGTTTGACGTCCACGGTGAACTCCTCGCCGGGCGTCATGTCCTCGTTGAGCTTGACAGCGCCGATTTCTATTATCTCGCCGCGAAGGCGTATGGGGAGCTTGTTGAATACGGAGGCCTTCGAGTTCATCGCCTGATTCCACTCGAGGTCCACCACAACATAGTTCATCTGCTTACCTACCCCTTTTCCCAAAACACATTCTCAGCAATTATAGCACAGGCGCATGTGAATATCAATCTGCAAATGCGCCCGAGATACCGGAATTCGACGGGCCGCGGGGCGCTCCCTTGTTTTTGCGCGGCGCGGCGCCTGCCGGGGGCGCTGCTGCGTAAAATACTTCAGTCGGTCACGGTGAACACGTCCTCGATGGTGACGCCGAAAACCTTTGCGATGCGCCACGCCAGGACCAGCGAAGGGTTATACCTGCCGTTTTCAAGGTTGCCTATTGTCTCCCTGCGGACGCCGACCAGGCGGGCCAGCTCCTCCTGCTTCATGCCGTGCCTGGCCCTGTATTCCTTAATCCTGTTCCTTATCAAGCTCAAGACCCCATTTCTCCCGGAAGCCGTAATAGGCCGTGGACAGCGCATAGACCGCGACGGACACCGCCCAGCCCGCTGCGAGGCCGGCTGTAAGCGCCTCGGTTTCCTCCCCCAGCCCGGAAAAGAAGCAGGCGGCGGAGACAAGCGCCACAGTTATCATGCCGCAGTAAAACGCGCGCGAGGCAGATTTGTTCATATACTCCTCTAACATTTCATCGGACTTGACAAAAAAGTACTCAAAGTCGACCGCAAAGGCGAAAAACGCCAGGAACAGCCTGGATTCGGTGAAAATCCCGATAAATCCCAGCAGGGAGAGCAGGCCAGTCAGCCCATATAAGCAGCGCCTTGATTTCATGGAAACGTCCTCCTTGCATGTGGTGTATTTCGCACCTTATGAGGCAAATATATCACATTGAGCGGAGCGTGTCAAGCAGCAGGGGCGGAAAGGGCGGCAAATATCCTTTGAATACGAACAGGCGATGTGATATAATGTCCCGGTCATTTGTAAAAGGAGGCTGGCGGGATGAAAATTGTTGTCTTGTGCGGAGGGCTTTCGCCGGAGAGGAATGTTTCGCGCTCCTCGGGCGCGATGATTGCCGCAGCGCTCAGGGAGCTGGGCCACGCCGTTGTTCTGACGGACATGTATTTCGGGCTTGAGGACTATGAGGGGAGCCTCGAAAATATCTTTGACAACCCGCCGGAGGATTTCGGCACCGCGATAGGCGAGACGGCGCCGGATATGGAGGCCGTCAGGGCCGCGCGGCGGATGAAGACCGATAGCCAGTTCGGCGACAGGGTGCTGGAGCTCTGCGCGATGGCGGACATTGTGTTCATGGCGCTGCACGGACAGTGTGGGGAGGACGGGCGCGTCCAGGCGGTGTTCGACCTGTTGGGGATTAAATACACCGGAAGCGGCCACCTCGGCAGCGCGATAGCCATGGATAAGGATCTGACAAAGAGGATCGTCGCGCCGCTGGGGATCCTGACGCCCGAGTGGAGGGTTTATGAGCTGAAGGGGCTCGACATCGAGGCCGCATGCGCGGAATGCAGGCTCCCGGCGGTGGTGAAGCCCGTGGATTCCGGCTCGAGCATAGGCGTTTCCATCGCACACACCGAAGATGAGCTGCGCTCCGCGCTGAAGGCCGCGGCGGGCGAGAGCTCGCGCGCCGTGGTGGAGCAGTACATATCCGGGCGCGAGGTGCAGATCGGCATCCTGGCGGGAAAGCCGCTGCCGAGCATAGAAATAAGGCCGCTGAAGGGCTTTTACGACTATAAGAACAAGTATCAGGCCGGCGCGGCCGAGGAAATCACCCCCGCGCCGATACCCGAGGAGACGGAGCAGCGTCTGGCGCAGAGCGCGCTGACGGTCTATAACGCCCTTGGGCTCAGCGCAATATCCCGTGCGGATTTCATCCTCGACGGGGAGGGGCGGCTGTGGTTCCTCGAGATAAACACGCTGCCCGGCATGACGCCCACAAGCCTTGTGCCGCAGGAGGCGGCGGTGCTGGGCATAAGCTACCCTGAGCTCTGCCAGCGGATAATCGACGCGTCTATGGAGAAATACTTATGAAGGACATGACGGTTTTCAGCGCGGCGGAGGCCGCGGGCGGGCGACTGGTCAACTGCCCGCTGGATCTGCCGCTGGCCGGCGGCGTTATCGACAGCCGCGAGGCCGCGCCGGGGCTGATGTTCTGCGCGCTGCCGGGAGAGAGGGCGGATGGGCACGACTATATGTGCTCCGCGTTTGAGAAGGGCGCGGCGTGCTGCCTTGCGTTGCGCGTGCCGGAAGGCGTGGACGGCCCGGTGATCCTGGTAGACGACGTGGCGGCGGCAATGGCGCGAATCGCGCGCGCGTGCAGGGAGAGGCTTGACATCCCGGTTGTAGGCATCACCGGCAGCAGCGGGAAAACGACGGCCAAGGAGATGTGCGCCGCAGTGCTCTCCCGGAAATTCAACACGCTCAAGACGGAGAAGAACTTCAACAACGAGCTCGGCGTCCCGCTGACTCTGTTCCGCGTCGGCCCGGAGCACGGCGCGGCGGTTGTAGAGCTCGGCATAAACCACTTCGGCGAAATGCGCCGGCTCGGCGCCATGGCAAGGCCGGACATAGCGGTTTACACCCTCATCGGGCGCTCGCATCTGGAGGCGCTCGGGGACCTTGACGGCGTTTTGAGGGCAAAGGGCGAGCTGATAGACGAAATGCCGCCCGACGGGCTGGTGATCGTAAACGGGGACGACGAGAGGCTCGCCGCCTGGCAGCCCGGGCGCAGGAAGCTGACCTACGGCTTCGGCGAGAGCTGCGACGTACGCGGAAGCAATTTCCGCGCGAGGGGGACAGAGGGCTCCGAGCTCACTGTGGCGGCGAGAGGGCAAAGGATAGAGCTCTCGCTGCCGGCATACGGGAGGCACATGGCCTACGCCGCGCTCGCCGCCGCGGCGGTGGGGCTCGAGCTCGGGCTGAGCGGCGGCGAAATAGCCGCCGGGGCCGCGGACTATGTGCCGGTCGGGCGCAGGGCGAGGATCGTCGAGACCCCATCGCTGACCGTTATCGACGACTGCTACAACGCGAACCCGGACTCGGTGAAGATGGCGATCGCCTCCGCCGCCGCGCTCGGCGGGAGGCTCGTGTGCGTCCTCGGGGACATGCTTGAGCTTGGGGACGAATCAGAGCAGCTGCACCGCGAAGTTGGCCGCGCGGCGAGGGACGCCGGGGCCGTGCTGCTGACGACGGGCGAGCGCAGCCGCGCGATGGGCGGCGAGCACTTCGGGAGCAAGGCGGAGCTCATCGCCGCCCTGCCTGGAATACTCAGGCGGGGCGACAGGGTGCTCGTGAAGGCCTCGCACTCGATGGCGTTCGAGGAGATAAGCGACGCGCTGCTGAAGCTTGAACTCAAATAGGCGGCTTGACCTCTCAAATATGCACAGTTTGGCGGCGCGCGAGCGGCCGGAATTGGCTAAAGTTCAATAATATCGGGCAAACATCGGTTTAGCTCATTGCATTCCGAAAGAAAATGTCGTATATTATTTATATTCATTGACAGTCGGCTGTCGTGCCCGGCCGAGGGGCCTGTCCCGCGTTTTTGCCCCATGCCGGAGAAAATAAGAAAGGACAGATGAGAGTGAGCGACATCAGAAGCAAGGTACACGAGAGTTTTGAAGACATGATCTCCTGGCGGCGCGATTTCCACCGTCATCCCGAGCTCTCCAACGAAGAGTTCAGGACGAGCGACAAGATCGAGGAGCTGCTGCGCAGCTTTGGCTGCGACAGCGTGGAGCGCCCGCGCCCGACGGGCGTTGTTGCGCTGATAAAGGGCGAGAAGCCGGGCGGATGCGTGGCGCTTCGCGCGGATATCGACGCCCTGCCGGTGACCGAGAACACCGGGCTGGCGTTTTCGAGCGAGAACGAGGGCGTTATGCACGCCTGCGGCCACGACACGCATGCGGCCATGCTGCTCTGCGCCGCGAAGGTCCTCTGCGGGATGCGCAGCGAGCTGCAGGGCACGGTGAAGCTCATTTTCCAGCCGGCCGAGGAAAAGGCACCGAACGGCGGCGCGAAGCCGCTGATTGAGGCCGGGGTGCTTGAAAACCCGACCGTCGACGCCATAATGGCGCTGCACATCTCGCCGGGCGGGCCGAAGGTCGGCTCCTTCAGCGTCTATAACGGCATAGCCACCACGGCCTTCGACCTCTATAACATCGAGGTCAACGGGCAGACTGCGCACGGCTCGCAGCCGCACCGCGGGCACGACGCGATACTCGCCGCGAGCCAGTTCGTGGTAACCGCGCAGCAGATAGTGGCGCGCCGCATCAACCCGGTAAAGACCGCCATCGTGTCCGTCGGCCTCATAAACGGCGGCGAGGCGGTGAACATCATCCCCAGCCACGTGCGCATGGAGATGGTCTGCCGCACCTACGGCGAAGAGGCGCGCGAGATTATACGCGACCAGATAATGAAGATCGCCCACGGAATTGAGGAGTATTCGGAGTGCCGCCTCGACGTCGAGCACATTGAGGGCTACAGCTCTGTCGAAAACGACCCGCGCCTTATCTCGATAGCCGACGAGGCCGTCACCGAGGAGCTGGGCGAGGGTTATATGGACTACCTCGACGAGCCTCTGAGCTTCAGCGAGGACTTCGGGCGCTACGGCCAGGCCGCCGGTGTGCCGTCCCTCTTCATGCTGCTGAACGCAGGATATCTTGGGATTGCGCCCTATTCCCTGCATGACAGCCGCTGCACCTTCCAGGAGGAGGCGCTCGAGTACGGCGTGACCGCCATGGTGGCCACGGCGAAAAAGATCCTTTCCAAGCTGCCTAAGGCCGGCTCCGGGAGCTGAGCTTTTATACAGATATTTTCCAGGGAGGAAGAGAGAAATGCCTGATATCAAATCCCTGGCCAAAGAAGTTTGGCCATTTGTCGTGGAAATGCGGCGAGACTTTCACCGCCATCCCGAGCCGAGCTATCATGAGTTCCGAACCACGGATCGCATAGCCGAAGAGCTCGACAAGATGGGCATACCCTACCGCCGCTTTGAGCCCACCGGCCTGCTGGGCGAAATAGTTGGCGGAAAGCCGGGCAAGTGCATCGCCCTGCGCGCCGATATCGATGCTCTGAGCGTGAAGGAGAACACCGGCCTTGAGTACGCCAGCGAGAACGAGGGCTTCATGCACGCCTGCGGACACGATACGCATGCAGCAATGCTGCTCGGCGCCGCGAAAATACTCTCCGCAGTCAAGGATGAGCTCTGCGGCACTGTGAAGCTGATGTTCCAGCCCGCAGAAGAGCTGGGCTCCGGAGCAAAGACGATCATTGCCCAGGGCGCGCTTGAGGGGGTTGACGCTGCTTTCGGAATGCACATCTTCTCCCAGGCCCCGGCAGGTGTTGTCTGCATGACCCCGGGCGTAATCCTTCCTGCCGCGGACAGCTATAAGCTCTGCGTTGAGGGGGTCACCTGCCACGGTGCCGAGCCGAACAGGGGCGTCGACGCCACCGTCGCTGCCGCAGCGATAGTCATGAACCTGCAGACCATAGCCAGCCGCGAGTTCAGCCCGCTGGAGCCCGTTGTCGTCACAGTCGGTTCGCTGCACTCCGGCACCCGCTTCAACGTCGTCTCCAACCACGCCGAGCTCGAGGGCACCGTCCGACTGTTCGACGAGGAGATGCACAGGCAGATACCCGGCATGATGGAGCGCATCGCCAAGGACACCGCCTCGGCATTCCGCTGCACGGCTTCGCTGGAATACAACCTGCTCTGCGACATGCTTGTGAACGAGCCGGAGATGACCGCCATTGCGACGGGCGCTATCGAGAAGGTTGTTGGAGCGGGCAATGTTGCCCCCTTCAGGCGCACCATGGGCGGTGAGGACTTTTCCGCCTATACCCACATCATCCCCTGCGCCTTCGCCGGCCTCGGCGGCGGCGGGGAGGCCCCTCAGCACAGCGACATGTTCTGCATAGACGAGACCGCCATGGAAAATGGCACGGCCACCTATGCCCAGGTCGCATGGGACTACCTGAACGGTTGAACCGCAAAATAAAAAGAGAAGGCACAGCGCAAAAGCGCTGTGCCTTTTTGCGCCATGCCGGCATATTCCCAAGGCGTGATATGTACCGGGGGCGGCGCCCCCGAATGTCATTTGTCAAAGGCAGGGTTTATGGCATAGATGTTTTTCTGGTCGAGCTTTTCCTGTGCAGTCCTCAGTGCCTCGCCAAAGCGCTGGTAGTGCACGATTTCGCGCTCGCGCAGGAAGCGGATTACGTCGTTTACGTCCGGGTCGTCGGAGAGCCGGAGGATGTTGTCGTAGGTCACGCGCGCTTTCTGCTCCGCGGCCAGGTCCTCGTTCAGGTCGGCGATCACGTCGCCCTTGATGCCGATGCCCGCGGCGCTCCAGGGGAAGCCGGAGGCGGCGGTGGCGTAAACGCCGGCGGTGTGGTCGACAAAATAGGTGTCGAACCCGGCGGACTTGATCTGCTCAACGGTGAGGCTGCGCGTCAGCTGGTGGACGATCGCGCCTATCATCTCGAGATGGCCGAGCTCTTCGGTGCCGATATCGGTCAACAGGCCCTTGAGCTCCGCGCTCGGCATGGCGTAGCGCTGGCTGAGATAGCGCAGCGAAGCTCCGAGCTCGCCGTCCGGGCCGCCGTACTGTGAAATTATGAATTTTGCGAGCGCGGGATTGGTGTTGCGGATTTTAACGGGATATTGCAGCTTTTTCTCATATACAAACATGGCTCAGCCCTCCGTATTGCCCGTGTAGTCCCAGGGCCAGGGATTGTTCAGCCAGGTGTAGGTGGAGGCGCCGGCGAGGTCGGAGCGGGTTATCGGCCCGTAGAGCTCCACGTACTTTGCCTTGCCCTCATTGTAGAGCTGCAGAAAGCTCTTGTACGTCTCGAACGCCGCGGCGTCTGAAGCGTGCGTGTCAAGGTAGAGCGCGAGCTCCTGCAGCACGAAATTCAGCGCCATCAGCTCGCGCAGGGGAGTGCTATCCGCCGGAATCTGGTTGACAATGTTCATGAAAGGCAGGTCGAGCCCCGGAAAGAGCGTGCCTCGCGAGAGCGCCTCGCTGCTGTCATACGCCGGTTCGCTGGACTGCTGCATCGGAACATAGGCCGCGGCGAGAGGCGCGCACTGTGGCAGCGTGCCGTTTTTGTAATCGCAGGCGGCAGATGAATTGTTGTTGCTGTTCAACTTTATCTTTCCTCCTTGGGAATTCCTGAGAGGGAGTGGCCCTCGTCTCAGGATATGCCGCGCCGCGCCTCGCGGTTACGGCGGGCGGGGCTTGCTTTTTTCGGGCGGAGGGATTATTATATTGGAAAACCTGAAAGTTGGAGGCCGGAAACATGAGCTATATACCGACACCGGAACAGGCGCTTGAGCTTGTAAAGAGATATAACAAGGAGCCGTTTCACATTCAGCATGCGGAAACCGTGGGGAAGGTGATGGGCTATATCGCCGCGCAGTATGACCCGGGAAAAGAGGACTACTGGACCGCCGTCGGCATACTGCACGACATAGATTTTGAGCAGTGGCCCGAACAGCACTGCGTAAAGGCGCAGGAGCTGCTCAAAGAGCTGGATGTGGACGAGAGAGTTATCCACGCGGTGGCCAGCCACGGATACGGCCTTGTCTGCGACGTTGAGCCCACCAGGCTGATGGAGAAATACCTCTTCGCCGTCGACGAGTTCACAGGCCTCATCGGCGCAGCAGCGCTCATGCGCCCGACGGGCTACGAGGGCATGGAGGTCAAGAGCGTCATGAAAAAATTCAAGGACAAGAAGTTCGCTGCCGGCTGCTCGCGCGAGGTCATTGCCAAGGGCGCGGAAATGCTTGGTATAAGCGTGCAGGAGCTTGCCGAACTGACGCTGAAGGCGATGACAGCCTGAGATATGGCAAGGGTCACGCTATTTCGGCGCGAGGTACTCGGTTTTCCGATCACAGCGGCGGTGACGCGCGCCGGGGACGATTTGCTCGTGCAGGTCGCTGGAGGATGCAGGGAGCATATAGGCAGCGTGAGCACGGCCCGTTTTGAAAACGGGGAGCTCAAAATAGACAGCCTGCTCCTGCCGCACCACCGGGACGACGTGGTCGGCGACAAATTCGCAAAGGCGCTCGCCGAGCGCAGCCGCGCCACGGTAACTGTTGTCTGCGGCATCCATTTCGACTCTCCGGGCAGGGATGGGATCCGCGAGATAGTCGAATGTACGGATTCGCTTTTGGAGGACATCCTGAGCTCGGATGTGATTTCTGACAAATAAAAACGCATATCTGACGTCCCGGGAAAGGAAAGGCCCTTTCCCGGGGCGCTTCTTTATGTCTGTACGGCGCACAATTATGTGCAGTTTTGAGATGTTTACAGCCGTATATGAGGCAGGTTTTTCGTGCAGCTTACAAATCGGAACAAGCTCTTGCGGCTCGGCGTCATATAGAAAACCCGGCATTTTACGAAAAAATGGATTTGATTTAGTGCATAATTTGAGCCGATTCATGCAAGTTGCATAAAGCGGTCAAATTGCCGTTGTATGTTTTGTAAGAATGTTGTCTGGAATACGTTTTGCTCAACTTTTCGTTGATTTTCTGACGCAAAGAAATTTGCCCTTATGCTATGCTTTTTTCAGCGGAAGTAGCCGCCGCGGCGGCTGAATTCACAGGCTGCGGTGTCCCAGGGCGGTGCGCAACGCAATGGTGACGGCCCGGCCACGAATGGAAAGGAGAAAGCAAGTATATGGCAAACTCACCTAAGAGCAAGGATGGCCTTAAACGCGCTATTTACCTGATCCTGATATTTGGCGGATTCGCCATTCTCCGCAATTTTGTTCCGAGCGGATTGGATCAGGCCGGGTGGGACGGGTTCCTCGTGCTGTTCGTAGCGGTGCTGCTCTGGCTGACCGAGGCCGTTCCGATGGCGATAACGGCCATCTTTGTGCTGTTCTTCGGAGCATGGGTCGGTTTTGAAGCTGAAGGCACCATCCTGGCGGGTTTCTCCGGCACCGGCACCTTCTTCCTGCTTGGCGCCATGATAATCGGCCAGATTTTTACTAAGGTCGGTCTCGGCAAGCGAATATCCCTCTATCTGCTGCCAATGTTCGGCAACAGGCCCAAAGCGGTGCTGCTGGCGGTCATGCTCGGCACATGTGTGGTGTCCATGTTCCTTGCGGACATCCCGACTGCGCTGATATTCTTCAGCATCTGCATGCCCCTGCTGGAGCAGAACGGCTGTGAGCCGGGCAAGTCCAAGTTCGGCAAGGCCATGATGCTCGGCATACCCGTCGGCGCGGCCATAGGCGGCATAGGCACCCCCGCTGGCAGCGGCATGAACGCGGTTACGATGTCCCTGCTCAAGAGTATCTGCGATGTGGAAATCAGCTTTACCCAGTGGTCCATCGTGGGCGTGCCGGTAGCTCTGGCGAGCACGGTTTTCGCCTGGTTCTTCTTCTGCATCATCTTCAAGCCCGAGATAAGCGTTGTAAAGGGCCTTGAATCCGTCAAGGAGGAGAGGAAGGCCATCGGCCCGCTGCGCGGTGACGAGCTCAAATTCACTATCGTTTTTGCCGTGATGCTCGTTCTGTGGTTCATTCCGAACTACACCGGGATAGACATGTACATGACGGCCTGGGGCGGCATATTCGTGATGTCCATGCCCGGCATGAACATGGTTAACTGGAAGGAAATGAACGGCAAGATAGACTGGTCCGCCGTTATGATCTGCGGCGCGGCCACGGCGCTTGCCACGGTCGTCTCCAACCTCGGCACCGGCGAATGGCTCAGCAATATACTTGCCGACCTCTTCCTGGCCGACGTTGCAGGCATGGGTATGATAGTGCTGCTCTTCGTCATCAACCTCATGATGATGGTCGGGCACTACCCGATGCCGCAGGGCGTTTCTCTCGCCGGACTCTGCCTGCCGGTTGTCGGCGCGCTGGCACTGCAGCTCGGGCTCAACCCGATAGTCGTCTGCCTGCCCGTGTGCATGTCCACCAGCATGCTGCTGCTCGTTCCCATCGACCCGACCTGCTATACCACCTATTCCGGCGGGTACTGGAAGATAAAGGACATGATGGGAACCGGAGTGATAATCACCCTCGGCTATGTCGTGATCAACACGGTCTGGACATACCTGATATCCGTCACCGGCCTGCTTGGCTGAAGCCACGCTCCGGGCGCGCGGCAGTCTGCATATTTTGAACACGTTTATGGAGGTCCCGCAGATGTACAAAATGGATGATACCGATTACGCGATCCTGGAGCTGCTCAAGGAAGACGGCAGAATGTCATACTCGGATATTGCGGCGGAAGTACACCTCAGCCGCGTGGCTGTGCGTGAGCGCATAGCCACGATGAAAAACAACGGCGTAATAAGGGGATTTACCACCATAATCGATGCAAAAGCCTATAACAAAATGGCCGCTGTGTTCCTGGAGGTGGAGGTGGAGCCCACGAAGCTCGAGAAAGTGGCGAAAAAGCTGATGGAAAACCAGGACATCGCCATAGTGTCGCAGCATACGGGCGCGGCGGGGCTGCATGTGCACGCCTATATCGAGAGCGTGGACAAGCTCTCCGATTTCCTTGACGAGTATATCTACAGCATAGACGGAGTTAAAAGCGTAACATCGAACCTGCTTATACGCCAGTACAAGACAACCGCCTGGGTTGCCAAGTACTGATGTGGAAAGGTCCGTTTGCCTACAAAGCACATAAAGGAGGAATACCCAAATGTGGGAATTCAAGTTCTATTCCCGCGGCGGGCAGGGTGCGGTTACGGCCGCAAAAATCCTGATCAACGCCGCAATAATCGAGGGTAAGTACGGACAGGCAATACCCTCCTACGGCCAGGAGAGAAAGGGCGCGCCGGTCTATACCTACGCGAGAATTGCCGACGGCCCGATTGACGTCAAATCGTATGTCTACCGTCCGAACTGCGTCGTCTGCTTCGACACGTCCCTTGCGGATCTCGGGATAGACATAACCGAGGGCGTCAGGCCCGGCTCCACGCTCGTCGTCAACACCGACGACGCGCACTACACCAATGATGCTTTTGAGAAGGTCTGCGTCATCGACGCCGACAAGATAACTCATGAGCGCCTCGGAGAGGTGCCGCCAAACGTCGCAATGCTCGGCGCGCTGGCGAAGGCCACGGGCTGCGTGGGCATCGAGAGCCTGAAGCAGGCCGTTATGAGCAAAATTCCCGGAAAGGCTGGTGAACAGAATGCAGAAACTTGTGCAGCAGCGTACGAAAATGCTTGAGACACTGCCGGAAATCATCGGCCCTGTCTCTGTTAAGGTCTCCGACGTACATACAGGAGCGTGGAGATACCGCAGGCCGGTCATCAGGGATGAGGACTGCATCCGCTGCGGCATCTGCGCCACCTATTGCCCCTGCGGCGTGATCGAAAAGACCGAGAGCGGCATGGTCATCGACTATACCTACTGCAAGGGCTGCGGAATATGCACCGTTGAGTGTCCGAAAAAGGCGATAGACTTTATCGAGGAATCTAATTTCAGGAAGGAGGCGGAGTGAAATGGGTGTTATAAAGGCTCTTGACGGCAACGCCGCCATCGCGCACGGCGTTATGCGCTCCAAGGTGCAGCTCGTGGCGGCTTACCCAATCACGCCGCAGACGCCGATAGTTGAGACGATTTCGTCCCTCATCGACACCAAGCAGTACGACGCCACTTATATAACCGTTGAGTCGGAGCACTCCGCGCTCAGCTCCCTTATAGGTGCCTCGTCCACCGGCGTGCGCACCTTCACGGCCAGCGCGTCCCACGGCCTCGCCCTGATGCACGAGGTGACCGGCACGGCCTCCGCTTCGCGCCTGCCTATAGTAATGGCCGTCGTCAGCCGCGCGATCCCCGGCCCGATGAGCCTCTGGTGCGACCACTCCGACATCATGACCCAGCGCGACCAGGGCTGGATACAGCTCTTCGCGGCGAGCCCCCAGGAGGCGCTGGATTTTGTAATGATTGCTTACCGCGTGAGCGAGGACGAGCGCGTCCTGACGCCGACCATGGTGGATATCGACGGCTTCTTCTGCTCTCACCTCACCGAGCCGGTTGATGTACCGACCGTTGAAGAGGCGGCGCAGTTCGTCAAGGACTTTGTGCCAGTGAACGCCAGGCTCGACCCCGACGTGCCGTACGCCATGAACAACCTCACGTCCCCGGCCATCTTTACGGAGCTGAAAAAGTCGCAGGACATCGGCATGCGCTCCGCTGCCAAAGTGCTTGACGAGCGCTTTGAGGAGTTCGCGGGCCTGTTCGGGCGCAAATACGCGCGCGTCATGTGCCACGAGACCGAGGACGCCGACACTGTAGTCGTCTGCATGGGCTCCATGTCCGGCACCGTCAAGCACGTTGTGAACGAGCTGCGTGCGGCGGGGCAGAAGGTGGGCGTCGCCCGCGTGGCGACTTTCCGCCCGTTCCCGTACAGGGAGCTGGCCGAGGCGCTCAAAAATGCTAAGAACGTCGCCGTCATAGACCGCGTCTCCGGCATGGGCTCTTTTGGGCCGCTGTATGAGGAAGTGCTCTCCACCCTCAGGAGCGGAAGGATTGACGCCAATGTGTATCCCTTCGTTGCCGGCCTTGGCGGCAGGGATATCTGGGAGCAGACCATTGAGGACGTTTTCAGCCGCGCGGAGGCCCTCGGCCAGAGCGGCGCGGTGTGCGACGAGCCCATTTGGATTGATCTTAAGGAAGACGAGGTGAGATATAATGCCTGAACTCGACCTGCTCAGCAAAGGCATGACGACATGTCAGGGCTGCCCGATGGAGCTTATTGCCCGCGCGGCGCTCGATACTCTCGGCCCGAGGACCATTACCATGACCCCGCCGAGCTGCTCGGCTATCCTCACCGGCAGCGGGGATGAGACCGGCTGGGGCATCCCCTCGGTTCAGACAGTGCTCATGAGCCTGCCCGCCTTTGCCTCCGGCGTCTCCGAGGCGCTGAAGATCCGCGGCATGGACGACGTGACCGTCATGGGCTTCGCCGGGGACGGCGGCACCTTTGACATCGGGCTTCAGTCCCTCTCCGGCGCGATAGAGCGCGGCCACAAGGCGGTGTTCATCTGCTACAACAACGAGGCCTATATGAACACCGGCAACCAGCGCTCCAGCGCCACCACGCTCGGTGCGTCCACCAAGACCACGCCCACCGGCAAGAAGGAATCCGCCAAGAACATAGACTTCATGCTGCTCCACACGCCGCTCGTCTATCAGGCGACGGCCTCCGTGGGCAATATCCCCGACTTCAAGCGCAAGCTGAAGAAGGCCTCCACCAAGGACGGCCCCTGCTTCATACATGTGCTTGCCCCGTGCCCCTCCGGCTGGAAATTCCCCACGGACCAGACCATAGAGGTTGCGAAGCTGGCAGTGAAGAGCGGCGCGTGGCTGCAGTTTGAGCGCGAGGACGGGAAAATCACCATCAACCAGAAGCCCGCTGACTTCGAGCTCATCAACGAGTATCTCGACGGGCAGAAGCGCTTCGGAAGGGTCACGCCGGAAATCAGGCAGCGCATTATTGCGGAGGCGAAGGGGCGCTATGAGACGCTTTGCCGCCTTGCAGAGCTCGATTGCCTTGTATAACAGTTAAACTTTGCGGGCCGTCCGGCTGCGAACTGGGCGGCCCGTTTATCAGAACAGGAGGATCAGATTGGCTAAAGTAATATCAGCGGCCGAGGCAGTGGAGCTCATGCACGACGGCATGACACTCGGCGTGAGCGGTTTTGGGGCTTTTTCCTCGCCGGATACCATTTTGGACGCCATGGGCAGGAGCTTCCGCGAAAAGGGCTCGCCGAAAGCGCTTACCATCGTCTCCGGCGTGGCGCCGGGTGACTTTATGGAGGACGGCTGCGGCCTTTCCAAGGTGAAGGACGACGGCATAATCGACACCCTCATCGCTTCGCACCTTCGCATGTCCCCGGCGATCGGCAGGGCGTGCAGCGAGAACAAGATCGCGGCATATACGATGCCGCTCGGCATATACGGGCAACTCATGGCCGCGATAGGCGGGCACAGGCCCGGAATAATTACCCATGTCGGCCTCAACACATATGCAGATCCCAGGCAGGAGGGATGCCGCATAAACGACCGCGCCAAAGAGCAAGGCAGGGAGATTGTCCGACTGATGGAGATAGACGGCAAGGACTACCTGTTTTACAAGGCCTTCAAAATCGACGCCTGCATCCTCCATGCGAGCTATGCCGACGAGGACGGCAACATTTCCGCGGAAAACGAGCCCATCAGGAGCGACCTGCTCGAGCTTGCCGCGGCCGTGCACAACAACGGCGGTACTGTTATAGTAGAGGTAAACGAGGTGGTCAGGGCTGGCTCCCTCGACCCGAAGAACGTACTCATACACAAATCGTACGTTAACTATATTGTGCGGGCGGAAAAGCAGGACAATGCTGCGCTCGAATATTCCCCGCAGCTCACCGGCAACATCCGTATGCCGGAGGGGCAGGGCGTGGCCCCGATGCCGATGACGTTCAAAAAGGTGATAGCCCGGCGGGCCGCAATGGAGCTGAAGCCCGGAATGCTGGTGAACCTCGGAATAGGCATACCCGCCTCGGTTGCGAACGTTGCGAACGAGGAGGGGATAAGCGGCAAGCTGACGCTTACCCTCGAGACCGGCGTGTACGGCGGCGTGCCGCTGGACGGCGTGCTATTCGGTGCGGCCGTAAATCCGGATTCCATCTCCCGCTCCGCGGACATGTTCACAACATATGACGGCGGCGGACTCGACCTGACCGTGCTCGGCTGCGCGGAAATCGACCCCTCCGGAAGCGTGAACGTCTCCAAATTCGGCGGGCGCTGCGTCGGCCCCGGCGGGTTCGTGAATATCTCACAGAACACGCCGATAGTCTGCTTCGCTTTCTCCTTCACCTCCGGCAAGGCCGACATAGCCGTGGAGGACGGCAAGCTCGTTATCCGGAAGGACGGCAGCGGGATTAAGTTCAAAAAGGAGCTTGAGCAGGTGACCTTCTCGAGCAGCTATGCCGCAGAGACGCACCAGAAGGTGGCGTTTATCACCGAACGCGCCGTTTTCAGGATAATCGACGGCAGGCTGACGCTCACGGAAATCGCCCCGGGCGTCGACCTCGAGCGGGACATCCTCGGTAAGATGGAGTTCACCCCCGCGATTGCCGAGGACCTGCGTGAGATGGACGCAAGGCTCTTCCGCCCGGAGAAAATGGGCCTCGGCGAGTGATGAAAAAGAGGCTCATAGTTGGCATAAGCGGGGCGGATGGAGTTTCTCTCGGCGTACGGCTGCTGAAAATGCTGAACGGAATGCCGGAGGTTGAAACGCTGCTGATCATGAGCCGCGCGGCGGAGCGCAACCTGCAGATAGAGTGCGCCATGCAGCCGGAAGAGGTCAGAGCCCTGGCCGCGCGCGTCTATGAGCCGGAGGACACTGCCGCGGAGGTGGCGAGCGGCTCATTCAGTACAGACGGCATGATAATCGCCCCGTGCAGCATGAAGACGCTCTCCGCCGTGGCGCACGGCTACGCCGACAACCTGCTCGTCAGGGCCGCGGACGTGTGCATCAAGGAGGGCAGGAAGGTTGTGCTGATGCCGCGCGAGACGCCGCTGAGCATCATACACATCAAAAACATGCTTGCCGCCGCCGAGGCCGGCTGCGCCATAGTGCCGCCGATGCTGACTTTTTACAACTGCCCGGAGAACATCGGCGACATTGCGGACCACGTGCTCGGCAAGGCGCTGATGCAGTTCGATATTATCCCGTCCGGCTTCCGGCCATGGGGCGGAGACTGAGAAAGGTAGGTGCAAGGCCATGAAGGACATGAGATACTGCCTCGACAAAATGGAGGCTGCGGGACGCCTTGCCCGCGTTAAAACGCCGGTTGACGCCGTCCATGAGCTGTCGGGCATAAGCGCGAAGCTGGAGGGCGGGAAGGCACTTGTTTTTGAGAACGTAAAGGGCTATGACTATCCGCTGACCACCGGCTGGTGGTGGAACCGCGACAACGTCGCGGCAATATTTGACCGTCCGGCGGCGGATATACCCTGGCTCTTCGCCGACGCGGTGGATTCGCTGAAAACCGCGCCGGTGGCGCCCGTGGTAGTTGATGAAGCGCCCTGCCGCGAGGTCATATTCGATGAGCCCGATCTGACGAAGATACCGATTCCGACGCACGCGCTGCTGGACGGCGGGCCGTATTTTTCCAACTGCGTGATAATTGCCCGCGACCCGGACACGGGAGTCCGCAACACGTCCGTGCACCGGCTGATGGTGAGCGGCAGGGACCGCCTTGGGCTGCTGATGGACATGGGGCGGCACCTGCGCGACTATTATGAGCGCGCCGAGGCGCGGGGAGAGCCGCTGGAAATTACCATAAACAACGGCGTGCACCCCGCCTATTTCGTCGCGGCTACCACACCGAGCTCCGCCGCGCCGATAGACGTGGACGAGCTCGCAGTGGCGTCGTATCTCCTCGGCGAGCCGGCGAGGCTCTGCCCGGGGCTCTCTGTGGGCGTGGAGGCCATAGCCGACGCGGAGCTGGTGATGGAGGCCGAGATACTCCCGTACGTCAGGGAGCCGGAGGGGCCTTTCGGTGAGGTGAGCGGCTACTACGCCACGAGGGCGGACCGCTGGGTCGTCAAAATAAGGAAGATGACCATGCGGAAAAATGCGATCATCAGCACCCTGCACCCGGGAAAAGAGGTATGGAACGGGCAGGGCCTCGGCATTGAGGCAAACCTTTTCCGCACGATAAGCCGTCAGGTGAAGGGGCTGAAGAACGTCTATATGACGCACGGCGGAAGCCACTACCACATCGTGCTGCAGATGGACCCGCCTTCAAACGGCCTGGCGAAGAACGCGATAATGGCGGCTTTTGCGGCGTTTTCGGATTTGCAGATGGTCACAGTTGTAAACAGTGACGTGAACATCTTTGACGCCGAGGATGTTGAGCGCGCCCTGTGCACGCGCTGCGACCCGGCCAAGGACATCGTCATAATCCCGGGCGCCTTCGGCCATGAGCTGAACCCGGTAGTAAAAGACAACGTGGCGGCGAAAATGGGCTTTGACTGCACCTACCCGGTGCCGAAGCCGGCGGAGTACACGCGCGTCAGCTTCATGGATGTTGACCTTGGCAAGTACGAGATAGTATAAAAAAACAGTCCCGGACGAAAAGTCCGGGACTGTTTGATTTTTTGCTATCTGCGGCCGCCTCCGCCGCCGGAGGGACGTCCTCCGCCTCCGAAGCCGCCTCCGCGGAAGCCTCCGCCCCCGCCAAAGCCGCCTCCGCGGAAGCCGCCGCTTCCTCCGAAGCTGCCGCCGTGGAAGCCTCCGCCGCCGCGCGGCGGGCGGGGCCCTCTCGGCCATCGCGGGCCCCTCGGGCCACGCGGCCCGCCGCAGAAGAAAAAGTACAGCGGCAGCCGCGTGCCATAGGCGCTGTAATAGCTGCGCCTTCTGTTGAGAGAGCCGAAAAACACAGCTATGAGCACGAAGACAAGGACAGTAATAGTGAAGACAAGCTTTCGCTGTCTGCGCAGGCTGAGATATTCATCGACATGTTCGTCAAATGATGAATTGGAGTATTCCGTATCAGGGGCCGCGCCGGTGCCGCCATAGAGCTGGTCGGTGCCGTAAATCCCGGCATAGACGTCGATGAGGTGCGGCACGAGGTTTGCGACGGCCTCGTTGTACTCCCCGGCGTCGGAATACGGCCAGAAAAATGTGTCCAGCAGGTCGTTTATCTCGTCGGTGCCGAAGGCGCTCTCCAGCCCGGAGCCCTGCACCAGCCATCCGCGGTCCTCGCGCACGACGTGCAGAAGCAGCATGCCGTTATTTTCCGTTTCGCTGCCCACGCCCCAGGAACGGAAGAGCAGATTAGCGTACTGCTCGCTGTCATAGCCGTCCGGCAGGTAGTTTATCGTGACCACGACGAGCTGCGCGCCGGAGCAGTACTGCTCAAGCGGGCCGTTAGCGTTGAGGATAAGCTCCCGTGTGCTTTCCGAGAGGGTGCCGGCCTCGTCGTGGACGTAGAAGTCGTCCCCCGTGCCGGCGTCGGGTATGTCCGCGGCGAGGACAGGGAGGGAGAGGACGGCGATGGCGAGCAGCAAAGTAATAATACGTTTTTTCATATGCGCCTTTCGCTCAGCTGAAGCGCTGAGGCTCGTCAACACCGGCGAGCTCGGCGAGAATATCAGTGGGGAAGGTGTTGTATACTGAGCGTGTGAAGTCTGTCACGGCGCTGTTATAGCTGTTTTCCGTTATCATCTTCTGCGCGCCTTCGTATATTTCGGCGTAGTATTTTGCATCAGAGACGTCACCTTCGCTGAGCTCATATCCGGCGAGAGAGCGCTGCGCTTCGTCGAAGGCCCGGTCGAGGCTTTCGCTGCAATAGGCCATATAGTCGATATCGTCGCCCTCGGTTGCCCAGAGAAGGCTGTCCCGCTCCTCATAGAGCGCGTCCGCGGCCTCCTTGTCATAGGACGAGAGCACGGCGGCGTAGCCGTTCGAGGCGGACAGCTTTTCCTCCAGGCGGGAGTAGATGCTGCGCTCGCCCTCAATGTCGGTGTAGAATTTGTCCTCGATCTCGTTGACAGCGGAGCCAAGCTTCACGCGGGTGTTCAGCAGCGTGGAGCCAGCAACAACGAGCACGGCGAGCAGCAGCGCGCCGGCCTTAGATTTGAAAAAATCCATCCTCTCAGCCCCTCAGCTCCAGGAGCTTCTGCTTGAGCTCGCCCTCTATTCGGCCGAGCTCCACCTCGGCCTCCGCGCGCTTTTTCGCGCCGTCCGCCTGTATCTGACGAACCTCCTCGAGCGTGGCGATGAGCTCCTGATTGGTTTTTTGCAGAGTTTCGATGTCCACTATGCCGCGTTCGCTCTCGCGCGCGATGTCCACGCTGCCCTGGTGCAGCTTCTCGGCGTTGGAGCGGAGAAGGCGGTTCGTGACGTCATTCACCTCGCGCTGGGCCTCCATGGCCTGCTGGGAGTGGTGCAGCGTGAGGGCAAGGACCATCTGGCTCTTCCAGAGCGGGATGGTGTTCACTATGGACGAGCGAATCTTTTCGCTCATGACGGCGTCGTTGGATTGTATCATCCTGATTTGCGGGGCCATCTGGACGGAAATCATGCGCGTCAGCTCAAGGTCGTGCAGCTTTTTCTCAAAGCGGCCGATCATGTTGGCAAGGTCGTTGGCGGCCTGGGCGTCCTCGGGAAGGCCGCTCTCCTGCGCCTTGCGCTGTGCCTCCGGCAGGTCCCTGGAGCGCAGCTCCTCGCAGCGGAGCTTACCCGCCACGATGTACATGGTGAGCTCCTTGTAATACTGCTGGTTCCGCTCATAGAGCTTGTCCATCATGGCGATGTCCTTCATGAGCGTGAGCTCGTGCTTTTCAAGCTCGGCGGTTATCTTGTCGACGTTCTCCTCGGCTTTGTCGTACTGCGCCTTGAGCGAGGCGATGTTCTGACGGGTCTTTTTGAAAAGGCCCATGAAGCCCTTTTTCTCCTCGGCCTCGTCAAAGTCGAGCCCCTGAAGCTCCACGACAAGGTCAGAGAGTTCCTGGCCTATCTCGCCCATGTCCTTGGTGCGGACCTTGCTGAGCGCGGCGTCCGAAAAATCGGCGACGTTCTTCTGCGCCGCGGAGCCGTAATTCAGTATCTGTTCGGCGTTCGTGACGTCAATCTGCTTGGCAAACTCACGCACGGCGGCCTGCTCGGCGGGGGAGAGGCGGTCGATGTCGAGCTTTTCGGCGGGGACTTCCTTTTTTTCGGCGGGCGCTTCGAACACGGGCTCGGCAATCGCCTCGGCCGCGGCGCTGGCCGCGTTGGGGTCGAGCGTTAGGGAGGGGATGAATTCTTTATTCTCGTCCATTGTGAGTTGCGTCCTTTCTTATTCGTTATCCGGCCCTGCGCTGCCGGAGCCGGAGCGCGCTGCCTTTGTTATCAGGTCGTCAAGCCCGCCGCCGCCGGTGAGGCCCTCGCGCGCGAGCATCTGGTTCATGACGCTTATGTCGGTCTCGATGTCGAGAGCCTGGTTTTCAAACAGCGAGTCGAGCTGCTTTTTATAGGCCTCGATCGCCGTGTCGAGCATGTCCTCTATGCTCTTCATCGAGCGGGTGAGGTTGTCGCCGGCTATGCCCTGGTCGCTCATGCGGTCATAGGCGTTGAGCAGCTTTATCGTGGTGGGCAGGTAATAGTCGAGGAACTTTCTTATCTGCGGCACGTCTGACTCGTCCTGCACGGCGTCCTGGACTATTTTGTCCGAGATGCGCATGATCTCGTTTATCTTTTTGCGCACTTCGGCGTTGTCTATCGTGGAATACAGGCGGCCCATTTCCCGCATGGCGAGCTTGCCGTCATCCATGATCTTCTGAACCTCCGGGCTGTACTGCGGCTTCGTCTCCTGCGCGGGGCTTTCAGTCTGCCCGGAGGGATTTTTGCCCGCAGAGGAATCGCCGCCGACGGCGGGGCGCCTGCCGATTACCGCCGCGGTCGCTATGCCTGCGGCGAGGGAGACGGCGAATGACAATATCAGCCATACGAGCTCGTACAGCGGGAATATGACGGCACAGATTATCCACGCGGCTGTGAATGCGTATATCGGTGCGGCGGAGCCGCGTTTTTTGCGTTTCAAGGCTTGCTACCTCCTGCCCAACTGGCTTATACACATTTTATATCTAAAAATATAGTGCGTCAAGAAAAACTAAAACTGTTGCATGAAAAGCTGTGCAGATGTATAATAAACTGATTAACGTGTTGTTCCACAGGAGCATTTTGACGAAGCCGTACGGCAGGAGGACTTTTATGATAAAAATAGCCCCGTCTATACTCTCCGCGGATTTCGGCAGGCTTGCCGCCGAAGTCGGGGAGGCGAAGGCCGCTGGGGCCGATTATATACACGTTGACGTGATGGACGGGCTGTTTGTGCCCAACATATCCATCGGGATACCGGTTGTGAAGTCGCTGAGGGGTGAAACGGACATGTTCCTCGACGTACACCTCATGATAGACCGTCCGCACCGCTACGTGGGCGCATTCTGCGACGCGGGGGCGGACCTCGTCTGCTTCCACGCGGAGGCAGATGAGCCGCAGGACATACTCGCCGCGATAGATGAGATAAAGGGCAGGGGCAAGAAATGCGCCCTTGCAATAAAGCCGAAAACCCCGGCCACAGTGCTGTTGCCGTACATTGCCCAGCTTGATATGGCGCTCGTGATGACGGTGGAGCCGGGCTTCGGCGGGCAGAGCTTCATGGCCGGGCAGCTGCCCAAGATACGCGGGCTGCGCGCGCTTGTCGAGCAGATGAACCCGGCGTGCGAGATAGAGGTGGACGGAGGCATAGACCCGTCCATGGCCCCGCTGGTGGTGGACGCCGGGGCGAATGTGCTCGTCGCCGGCAGCGCCGTGTTCGGAAAGGCCGACAGGGCAGCCGCAGTTGAGGCGCTGCGTATGGCGGCGGCGGTAAAGCCAGATTTTTGAGATCGAGGTAGGACGATATGTCTTTTTTTCCAGCGGCTCTTGAGACGCTTATAGAGAAATTCGCAATGCTCCCCGGGATAGGCCGCAAGAGCGCACAGCGCCTGGCCTTTTTCGTGCTCTCCCTGCCGGAGGGGGAGGCGGAGAGCTTCGCCGCGGCCATACTGGACGCACGCGGCAGCGTGCACTGCTGCTCCGTGTGCCAGAACCTGACGGATTCGGACATCTGCCCGATATGCTCGAGCGACAAGCGCGACAAGAGCGTCATATGCGTGGTAGCGGAGCCGAGGGACGTGGCCTCGTTCGAGCGGGGCAGGGAGTACGACGGGGTCTATCACGTCCTGCATGGCGTCCTCTCGCCGATGAACCACGTCGGCCCGGACGACCTGCGCATATCGGAGCTCGTTTCCCGCGTCGCCGCCGGCGGCGTGGAGGAGGTCATCATGGCCCTGAACCCGGACACGGAGGGGGAGACGACCTCAATGTACATCTCACGCCTTCTGAAGCCCTTCGGCGTCAAGGTCACGCGCCTGGCCTACGGCATACCCGTGGGATCGAACCTCGAATTCGCGGACGACGCCACGCTTAGCCGCGCGCTCGAGGGGCGCGTTGAGATGTAAGGCATATTTGCCGGACACAGCGGTTATAATGCTGGATAACCGTAGTACATAAAGAACTGAAGGATAAGGAGTATTATATGGCAAAATTAAAAATCATTCCTCTCGGCGGACTCGGTGAGATAGGCAAAAACCTCACTGTGTACGAATACGGGCAGGACATCGTTATCGTCGACTGCGGCCTCGGCTTTCCCGATGAGGAGCTGTACGGCGTCGATGTCGTGATCCCGGATATCACCTACCTGCGGCAGAACGCCGACCGCATAAGGGGCATGGTGATAACCCACGGCCACGAGGACCACATCGGGGCCATACCTTATGTCCTGAGGGAGCTCGACATACCGATTTACGCGACGCAGCTCACCGCGGGCATAATCGAGCTGAAGCTCGAGGAGTTCGACCTGCTGTACAATACGCAGATCTTCACCAAAAAGGCGGGGGACAAGTTCCGCCTCGGCTGCTTTGAGATCGAGTTCATCCACGTCAACCACTCCATAGCGGACTCCGTGGCGCTGGCGATAAGGACGCCGGTGGGCACCGTAGTGCATATGGGCGACTTCAAGATAGACCTCACGCCCATACAGGGCGAGATGATCGACCTTGTGCGCCTCGGACAGCTTGGGAGGCAGGGCGTGCTCGCGCTGCTTTCGGACTCCACGAACGTGGAGCGCCCGGGTTATTCCGAATCTGAGCGCATGGTCGCCGCAAAGTTCGACGAGCTGTTCAACGGCTGCGACAAGCGCATAATCGTCACGACCTTCGCCTCCAACGTGCAGCGCATGCAGCAGATAGTCAACAGCGCGGCAAAGTATAAGCGCAAGGTGGCCGTCACCGGGCGGAGCATGGAGAACATGATGAAGGTCGCCATGACGCTCGGCTATCTCGACGTGCCGGACGGCGTGCTCATGGACCTGACACAGATAAAGAGCCAGCCCAAGGAGCGGACAGTCATCCTCTCCACCGGCAGCCAGGGCGAAAATATGTCCGCGCTCTACCGCATGGCCTTCAACGAGCACAAACAGATAAACATAGACGCGGGCGACAGGGTCATCATATCCGCTTCCGCCATTCCGGGCAACGAGACGACCATTTCCCGGGTGATTGACGAGCTCTTCCACAAGGGCGCGGAGGTTATTTACGACCGCCGGCTCGGGCTGCACGTTTCGGGCCATGCCTGCCAGGAGGAGCAGAAGATGATCCTGGCGCTCGTAAAGCCCAAGTTCTTCATCCCGATTCACGGCGAATACAGGATGCTGTGCAAGCACCGCGAGCTCGCGCATATGATGGGCGTGGAGAAGAACAACGTTGTCATTGCCGAAAACGGCTCGGTAATAGAACTCAGCCGCAAGAGCATAAAGACAGGAGAGAGCGTACAGGCCGGGCGTGTGCTTGTGGACGGCGCCGGAGTCGGCGACGTGGGCAGTGTGGTGCTGCGCGACAGGAAGCATCTGGCCGAGGACGGCGTGATAGTTGTCGCGCTCACGCTCTCGGACGAGGACCGCTCGCTGCTCTCCGGGCCGGAGATCGTCACGCGCGGCTTCGTCTATGAGCGGGAGGCCGACGCCCTGATAGACGAGATGAAGCGCGTGGTGCACGAGAGCCTTGCGAGCTGCCGCCACCAGCGCGTGACGGACTATCAGGCCATAAAGAATAAAATCCGCACGAACCTCACGGGCTATCTGTACAAGGCCACCAGGCGCAGCCCGATGATACTGCCGGTGATCAATGAAATCTGAGTGACGCGCTGCGCAGTGCCGCGCGGGAAAGGGGAAGCAGTTGGCAATACCCTATTTTGACGCACACTGCGACACGCTCACCGTGGCCGCCGGGCGAGGCTGGGCGCTTGGGAGCAACGCCGCGCAGGCGGACTTCGACAGGCTCTCCAAGTATTCGCCCTCGGCACAGGTTTTCGCGATATGGGGCGGGGACTACGAGAAAAAGCTCGCCCTCCTCCGTCGTGAGGCCGCGCGGGATAAGCGCGTTGCCCTTTGCCGCACGGCCGGGGAGATAATGGCGGCAAACGCCGCCGGCAAGGTAGCCGTGCTGCTCTCCGTCGAGGGGGCGGAGCTGCTGGACTGCTCGCCGGAGCGGCTGCGCTCAGCGCGGCACAGCGACGGGATAGTGATGGTGAACCTGTGCTGGAACAGCGACAATGCGCTGTGCGGCGCGGCGCTCGGCGGCGGCGGAGGGCTGACGGACAATGGCCGCGAATTTGTCCGCGCGGCGCAGGGCTGCGGAGTCGCCGTGGATCTGTCCCATGCCTCTGAGAGAGCGTTCTGGGACGTTTTGGAGATTGCGGAAAAGCCGGTGATCGCCAGCCACTCGAACGCCGCGGCGCTCTCGAGCGAGTTCCCACGCAACCTGACCGACGGGCAGTTTGCCGCGCTGGTGAAGTGCGGCGGCGGAGCGGGGCTGAACCTCTGCGCGGATTTTGTCGGCCTCGGCCGGGACATCGGAGCCTGCTGCGCTCATCTGGAGCACTTCCTCGCCCTCGGAGGGGAAAAAAGCGTGTTCCTCGGCTCGGATTTCGACGGCATTGCCGCCGTGCCGCGCGGGCTGTATGGCGTGCAGGACATGTGGAGGCTGTATGAGGCGCTGCTTGCCCGGGGACACAGCGAGGAGCTTGTGAGGGACATATTTTACGGCAATCTCCTGCGTATTTTGGGGAGGACGGAATGAACATACAGATTTTCGGCCGCAACAAATGCTTCGATACGAAAAAGGCCGAGCGCTATTTCAAGGAACGGCGGATCAAATACCAGCTGATCGACCTGCCGCGGATAGGCATGAGCCGCCGGGAGCTGGAGAGCGTCCGGGCGGCGGTGGGGCTCGACGCCCTGATAGACGAAAAGGCCCCGGATTGCGACCTGATTAAGTACATGGCGTCGGACGCCGACCGGTTCGAGCGCCTGCTTGAATACCCGGACAATATCCGCACGCCGGTTGTGCGCAACGGGCGCCAGGCCACCGTGGGGTACAGGCCGGAAGTCTGGAAGAACTGGGAATGAGCCTGAACAAAACGCTTTATTTTCCCGCCGGGATATGCTATACTGTATTGCCATAACTCAAAGGAGGGCTCACAATGGGCGAGAACTACATCACCTGCCAGGCTGAAAAGGGCAGCATAAACATATCTGAGGACGTGCTCCTCTCCATGGTGCGCGCCGTGATAAACGAGATCGACGGCGTGGCCTCCATTGTAAACAACGCCGGCACCGAGCTGGCCGAGCTGCTCGGCATAAAATCCGCCTCCAAGGGCGTCAAGGTGCAGATAAACGACGGGGTCATAACCGTCGACGCCATTATCATGGTGCGCTACGGCTGCAACGTCGTCAGCGTCGCCAAAGAGGTGCAGGACAAGGTGACCTCTGCCGTGGAGTCCATGACAGGCATGGGCAGCCCGGTGGTAAACGTCCACGTCTCCGGCGTGGCTTTCGACAAATGACGAGGACAAAGGCCCGGGAGCTGGCCGTAAGGCTCATATACGCCCAGGGGGCTTCCGACGGGGACGCGGCGGAAATCCTGGACGGTTTTTTCGACGAGGAGCATTTTGCCTCCCTTTCCGGGGAGGACGAGCTCTTTGCCTCCGCGCCAAATGAGGCACAGATGGAGTACATACGCCGCCTTGTCGCCGCCTGCGCGGAGCACCGCGACGAGCTTGACAACATCATAGCCAGGTATTCCACCGGCTGGCGGCCGGAGCGCATCTCGCGCACGGCGGCGGCCGTGCTCCGCTGCGCGCTGGCTGAGATAGTCTACCTGAAGGACGAGGACGTGACGCCCGCCGTCGCCATCAACGAGGCCGTGGAGCTCGCCAAGGCCTATGAGGAGCCGGAGACGGTATCGTTCATCAACGGCGTCCTCGGCGGCTACATGCGCGGAGAGGGCGAGAGGTGAATCGCTCAGAGCCAATAAGCGTATCGGAGCTCAACGCGCACATAAAGCTGCTTGTGGACTCCGACCCCGTGCTCGGCGCTGTAGCCGTGCGCGGGGAGCTTTCAAATTACAAGATCTACCCCTCCGGGCACCACTATTTTACGCTGAAGGACCAGGATTCGAGCCTCCGCTGCGTGATGTTCCGCAGCTCGGCGTCCAAGCTGCGCTTCAGGCCGGAAAACGGGATGTCCGCCACCGCAATCGGCAGGGTGTCCGTCTATCCGCGGGACGGGGCATATCAGCTCTACTGCGACGAGCTGCTGCCCGGCGGCGCGGGGGACCTGCAGGCCGCCTTTGAGCAGCTAAAGGCAAAGCTCGAGAAGGAGGGCCTGTTCGACAGGGCTCACAAGAGGCCGATACCGCGATGCCCGGAGCGCGTCGCGGTGGTGACCAGCGAGGCAGGCGCGGCGGTGCACGACATCATCCGCGTGCTTAGAAAGCGCTGGCCTATGGCAAAGGTGCTGCTGCTGCCCGTCCGTGTGCAGGGGGCCGAGGCCCCGCCGGAGATAGCCGGGGCGATTCGCTACGCCGGGAGGCACCGCGTGGCGGACGTGCTGATCGCCGGAAGGGGCGGCGGCTCGATGGAGGATCTCTGGGCATTTAACGACGAGCGGGTGGCGCGGGCGATATATGACTGCGAAATACCGGTCATATCCGCCGTTGGCCACGAGCCGGACGTGACAATCGCCGACTATGTGGCGGATTTGCGGGCGGCAACCCCGTCAAACGCGGCGGAGCTCGCCGCGCCGGACGCTGCCGAGTTGCGCGAGGCCATAGCGAGCGCCGGGGCGCGGCTGTATCAGGCCGTCACCAAGCAGATAAAATCTCGGCGCACGGCGCTTGAGGATTTATCCTCGCGGCGGGTGATGCAGAGCCCGACGGGCTTTATCGACCAGCGCAGGCTGGAGCTGGACGCCGTTCGGCTCAGGCTGGACGCAGCGGCGGAACGCAGGATATCCGCCTGCAGGGCGCAGTACGCCTCGCTTGCGGCGAAGTTAGACGCGCTCAGCCCTCTCAAGGTGCTCGGGCGCGGCTATTCGATCGCAATGAGCGGCGAGGGCCGGGCGCTGCGCGAAGCGCGCGAGCTCTCTACTGGGGATAAAATCCGCCTGCTTCTCTCAAAGGGCGAGGCGGAGTGCACGGTTGACAGCGTTAAAGGAGACACAGATGGCACAGAAAAAGCAGCAGAGCTTTGAAAGCAGCCTCGAAAGGCTCGGGGAAATCGTCCGCACGCTTGAAAAGGGCGACGCGCCGCTGGCCGACTCGCTCAAGCTCTTTGAGGAGGGCGCGGGCCTTGTGACAAGCTGCACCAGGGCCCTTGACGAGGCGGAGCAGCGGGTCGTCAAGCTCCGCAAGGGGCCGGACGGGGAGCCGCAGGAGCTCCCGTTTGAGGAGGCGTCGGAATGACATACGACGAGAGATACAGGAGATACCTCGCGCTGATCGAACCCGCGCTCAAGTCCGCTTTCAACAGCCAGCGCGGATTTGAATTTGACGGGCTGCTGGACGCCATGAGCTACAGCCTGACGGCCGGGGGCAAGCGTATAAGGCCGGTGCTGGTGCTTGAGTTCGCACGCCTGAACGGCCTTGAGCCCGAAAAGGCCCTGCCCGTGGCCTGCGCGGTGGAGATGCTGCACACCTATTCGCTGATACACGACGATTTGCCCTGCATGGACAACGATGATCTGCGGCGCGGCAAGCCGACGAACCACAAGGTTTTCGGCGAGAGCACTGCGGTGCTGGCGGGCGATGCGCTGCAGGCTGAGGCCTTCGGCACGATACTCCGCAGCGGCCTGCCCGCTGAGGTGAGGGCGAAGTGCGCGGAAATACTCGCCGGCGCCGCCGGAGTCGATGGCATCTGCGGCGGGCAGTACATGGACCTTTCGGCCGAGGGCCACGCCCTTTCCGCCGACGAGCTCAGCGACCTGCAGGCGCGCAAGACCGGCGCGCTGCTCTCCGGCGCGTGCATGCTCGGCGCAGCTGCGGCCGGGGCGTGCGACGAGGACATAGACACCGCATCGCAGTACGGCGCGCAGCTCGGCGCAGCCTTCCAGATACGCGACGACATGCTCGACGTGCTGAGCACGGTAGGCGAGCTCGGTAAGCCAATTGGCAGCGACAAGCGCGAGGGAAAGACGACCTTCATGAGCCTCTACGGCGAGGCAGGGTGTTCACGCATGGTTGAAAAGATTACAGCCCTTGCCTGCAGCACGGTTGAGAAGATGGATACGAACGGTTTCCTGAGGGAGCTCGCGGCCAAAATGGCGACAAGGCGCGGCTAAAAGCGTTCGAATGAATATATTCAAATATCGCCCTGCTATATTGAAATAGCGGGCGATTTTTGCTATATTAATGGTGAGGAAGTTTTGACTCGTACGATTATTGCAAAAGAGATTATCAAAGAGGTCATATCTTTGCATATACTTAACGAAATAAATACAAATCCAGACCTGAGAAGCCTTCCGGAGGAAAAACTGCCGGAGCTGTGCTCTGAAATACGCCGGTTTTTAATAGAGACCATTTCAAAAACCGGAGGGCACCTCGCGTCGAACCTCGGAGCGGTGGAGCTCACAGTGGCGCTGCACCGGGTGTACGACCCGATGAGGGATCGCATTGTTTTTGACGTGGGGCACCAGAGCTACACCCATAAGCTGCTCACCGGGCGGCGCTCCGGATTTGACCGGCTGCGCAAATCGGGCGGGGTTTCCGGTTTCCCGAAGCCGGGGGAGAGCATGGCTGATGCCTTTGTTGCCGGACATGCTTCCGACTCTGTGTCCATCGCTCTCGGCATGGCCCGTGCGCGGACTAATCTGGGAGGGGACTATGACGTCGTCGCCGTTATCGGCGACGGCGCGCTGACAGGCGGGCTCGCTTATGAGGGCCTTTCCAACGCCGGGCAGTCGGGCGAGCCGCTGGTGGTTGTACTTAACGACAACGCAATGTCGATCGGCAGCAATGTCGGCGGGATGGCGCGCCTGCTCTCCCGCATGAGGGTTAAGCCGGGGTATATAGGCTTCAAGCGCTGGTACCGTTCCACGGTCGGGCGCATCAAGCCGCTTTACAATGCCATACACCGTGTTAAGGAGGGCGTCAAGGACGCGGTCCTGCCCGGGAACATGTTTGATGACCTTGGCTTTTACTATCTCGGGCCGGTGAACGGGCACGATATCGCTGCTCTTGAGAGTGCAATTTCCTGGGCCAGGGATATGCGCGTGCCGGTGCTGGTACATGTGCTGACAAAGAAGGGGAGGGGCTATCCCTTTGCCGAGCTGCATCCGGACAAGTACCATGGCGTGGGACCGTTTGACCTGCAGACGGGAGTTATCAAAAGCGGGGGAAGGACTTTTTCCGCCGAATTCGGCGATACGCTCTGCCGGATCGCCGAAGGGAACGGCCGGGTAATGGCACTCACCGCGGCAATGGAGGACGGGACGGGCCTTTCGCGCTTTGCGGAGAAGTTTCCGAACCGGTTTTTCGACAGCGGCATAGCTGAGGAGCACATGGTGTCAATGGCTGCCGGGATGGCGAAACAGGGCCTTGTGCCGGTCGTGGCCGTATATTCAACTTTTTTGCAGCGCTCATACGACCAACTGATACACGACGTCTCGCTGCTCGGGCTGCACGTCGTCTTTGCGGTCGACCGCGCCGGGCTCGTCGGGGAGGACGGAGAAACCCACCACGGGGTTTTCGACGTGGCGTACCTCTCCACGGTGCCGGGGATGAAGGTGCTGTGTCCCGCCTCGTTCGCCGAGCTGCGGGAGATGCTCCGCTCCGCCGTTGAGGACATGGACGGGCCTGTAGCCGTCCGCTATCCGCGCGGAGGCGAGGGCAGGTACAGGGACTGCCGCGCGGAGCGCGCCGCGCTGCTCCGCGAGGGGACGGACGTGACGCTTGTAGCTTACGGCACGATGATTAACGAAGCGCTTGAGGCGGCGGAGGAGCTGTCCGGGCGGGGCGTTTCGGCCGAGGTGATAAAGCTCGGACAGGTGTGCCCGATAGACACCGGGAGCGTGTACTCATCCCTGAAAAAAACGGGCAGGATTGTAATTGCTGAGGAGGTTTGCGCCGCGGGGAGCGCAGGCATGAATATACTTGCGTGCGCGGCCGGCAAACTTAAGTTTGCAGCCCGGCTGCTGAACCTCGGGAGCGGCATAGCCCAGCAGGGCACGACGGCGGAGCTGCGCGCCGCCGCCGGAATCGACGCCGCCGGCATTGTAAAAGCTGCTATGGAGCTGATGTGATGGCAAAGGAGCGACTTGACGTCGCCGTCACGGCGCTCGGGCTCGCGGAGAGCCGCGAGCGCGCGAGGGCGGATATAATGAGCGGACTCGTCTATGTCAACGGGCAGAAGGCCACAAAGCCCGGGATGCCGGTGGCAGCGGACGCGAAAATTGAGCTGAGGGGGACGGCCTGCCCCTATGTTTCGCGCGGGGGCTTCAAGCTCGAAAAGGCGCTTGAGGTGTTCCCCGTTTCCGCGGAGGGCAAAACCTGCATCGACTGCGGTGCCTCGACCGGCGGATTTACGGACGTGCTGCTCAGAAACGGAGCGGCGAAGGTCTATGCCGTGGACGTGGGCTACGGGCAGCTCGCCTGGAGCCTGCGGCAGGACGGCCGCGTGGTGGTTATGGAGCGCACGAACGCGCGGAACCTGAAGCCGGACATGTTCGGGGAGGCTATGGACCTGGCCGTCATGGACCTGTCGTTCATCTCGGTGAGGCTGATAATACCTGCCGTCGTCCCGCTGCTGAAGGATAACGGAGATGTGATATGCCTGATAAAGCCTCAGTTCGAGGCCGGAAAGGCGGACGTGGGCAAAAAAGGGGTCGTGCGCGACGCCGCGGTGCACGAGCGCGTGCTCCTCGAGTTCATGGGATTTGTCCCGTCGGCGGGCTGCACCCTGATGGGCCTGGATTTTTCTCCTATACGCGGGCCCGAGGGGAATATAGAGTACCTCGCATGGCTCAAAAAGGGCGAGCACGACGCGCCGCAGCTCTCCGTCGTGGATGTCGTGGCCGCCTCGCACGGGGGTGATGCTGTCAAATGAAAAAAATTATCCTCTCCCCGAATCCGTACCGCGACAGGAGCCTCGCGCTCACAATGCGCGCCAAGGCATTCCTTGAGGCGGACGGGAGGGAGACCGTTATAAGCCCGGTGTTTGTTGACGTGCCCGGGGACTCCAGCATGATCCCGCTGCGGCGGGCGGCCGAGGACGCGGAGCTGATAATCTCCTTCGGCGGAGACGGCACTTTCCTGCACGTAGCGCGGCAGGTGATGGACCTTCAAATCCCCATGCTGGGCGTCAATATGGGCACAAAGGGCTTTATGGCGTCGCTTGAGCCGGAGGATATCGGCCTCGTACGCAGGGCCGCGGCGGGCGAGTTTCGCCGCAGCCGCAGGATGCTGATAGACGTGGAGCTCAGGCGCGCAAACGGGGAGAGCGTGCTCGACTGCGCGCTGAACGATGTGGTGGTCAAGAGCGACGTGAGCTGCATCGGCCTTGCCATCACGGCCGACGGCGTAAACGTCACGGATTTTCTGGGCGACGGCGTTATTGTCTCAACGCCCACGGGCTCGACGGCGTATTCCATGTCGGCCGGAGGGCCGATAGTGGAGCCGGAGGCCGAGAATATCATAATCACCCCGATCTGCGCGCACATAATGGCGGCAAAGAGCTTTGTGCTCTCGCCGGCAAGGCGCGTGGCCGTCAGGCCAGACTGGGAGCGCTCGCATGTGACGCTTCTCTCGGTTGACGGCACGGAGGCCGTGCGCATGGAGGCAGGCGACGAGGTCCTTATACGAAGGAGCTCGAAGACCGTCGTCATGGCGGACATGGGAGTAACTACATTTTACGAGTCCGCCATGAATAAACTCACTGGTAAATAGCAATGACATGACCCGCAGGAAGCGGAACGGACCCCAAAAAATGCTGACAGGGAGTGTTGATAATGAAGTCCGCAAGGCAAAATGTAATCTTGGAGATCATTGCTTCCAGCGATATCGAAACCCAGAACCAGCTGATGCAGGCGCTTGCCGCCAGGGGCGTCAGCAGTACGCAGGCCACGCTCTCGAGAGATATAAAGGAGCTGCGCCTTGTGAAGGAGCTCGCGCCCAGCGGGCGCTACCGCTACGCTCCCGCGTCTCATGACGAGGCGGGAGACCACAGCGAGCGTCTGAAAAAGATCTTCAAGGAGGGCGTCGTGAGCTGCGAAACCGCGATGAATATAATCGTGATCAAGACCCTGCCCGGCCTTGCGATGGCCGCAAGCTCGGCGCTTGACGGCATGGATATTCCTGCCCTCGTCGGTTCTGTCGCGGGAGACGACACAGCCTTTCTGGCCATGCGCGATGTTAAGAGCGCTGAATCGCTGTGCGAGGAGATAAAAAAGCTGTTCTGATAGGGACGGCACTTTCGGAGGACGGCGGATGCTTACAGAGCTCCATATTGAGAACATAGCGGTAATCGAGCGCGCGGACATAGAGCCGGGGCCGGGGCTGAACGTGCTTACCGGCGAAACTGGCGCGGGCAAGAGCATAGTCATCGACTCGCTGCAGGCCGTGCTCGGGGGCAGGACAAGCCGGGAGCTGGTGCGCACAGGGGCCGCAAAGGCGGCGGTGGCCGCGAGCTTCACGGCCGAGACGCTCTCGGGCTGGCTCGGGGAGAACGGCCTTGAGGAGGAAGAGGCGGTGGTCATCCGCCGCCGAATTTCCGCCGACGGGAAGAGCTCCGCTTCGGTTTGCGGCATGCCGGTAACGGCTTCCGAGCTGCGCGCGATAGGCGTGAAGCTGCTGGACATACACGGCCAGAACGACGGACGCCAGCTCATGGATGAGTCAAGGCACCGCGCGTATCTGGACTCCTTCGGGGCGCTCGTCGCGGATTTGGAGGAGTACAGGCGGGCTTACGGAGAATATGCGGACGCAAAGAGGGAGCTCGAACGGCTGAATATGGGAGATGACGAGAAACGCCGCCTGGCGGACGCCTACCGCTACCGCGTGGAGGAGCTTGAGGCCGCGGAGCTGCGCGAGGGCGAGGAGGCCGAGCTGAGTGCGAGGCGCGACCTGCTGCGCAACGCCGGCAGGCTGACGGATGCCCTTGACGCGGCGTACGACGCGCTCTACGGGGCGGACGGCAGCGCCTGCGAGCTGGCGGGCGAGGCCTCGGCCCAGGTGGCCCGCGCGGCAAACTGGGCCAGCGAGCTCGGCGAGACAGCGTCGGAGATCGACGGCGCGAGAATGACGCTGGAGGACGCGGCGGAGCGGCTTAGGGACCTGCGGGAGAGCCTGGATTTTTCCCCGGAGGAGTACGATGCGCTCGAGACGCGCCTGGCGCAGCTCCACAGGCTTGAGAAAAAATATGCCGCCGACGAATCCGGGCTTATCGCAATACTCGAGGAGAGCCGGAAGGGCCTCGAGGAGATAGAGTATTCCGACGAGCGGCGGGAAAAACTCGCGTCCGAGCTTGCGAAAAAAGCCGAGGCGGCGTATAATGCCGCAAAGGGCCTTTCCAAAAAGCGGTCTGCCGCCGCCGAGGAGCTGCAGCGCCGTATTCAGAAGGGGCTCAGCGAGCTCTCCATGCCGTCCGTGCGCTTTGTGGTCGAGATAACGCCGAAGGCGGGCAGCCCGGGGTTCGACGAGACCGGCTGCGACGAGGTGCGCTTCCTCATGAGCGCCAACGCGGGCGAGACACCCGGGCGCATTTCAAAAATCGCCTCGGGCGGCGAGCTGGCGCGTATAATGCTCGTCATGAAGGACGTGCTGAGCGAGAGGGACGAGGTGGGCACGCTCGTCTTTGACGAGATAGACGAGGGCGTCTCCGGCATAGCGGCGCAGAGGGTGGCCGAAAAGCTCGCGCGTCTCTCGCGCCGCAAGCAGGTCATCTGCGTGACGCACCTCCCGCAGATAGCTGCGATGGCCGATACGCACTTCCACATAGAAAAGCGGGAGCGCGGCGGCCGGACATATACGGCGGTCACGCCCCTTGACCGGGACGGAAGGATAAGGGAAATCGCGCGGCTGCACGGCGGCGACAACATAACGGACACCACGCTTGCCAGCGCTGCTGAGCAGCTTGACGCGGCGGTGAAATACAAGCAGGAGGAGAAGGCATGAACTACGGGGAAAAGGCTTTGGAATTCCGCCAGAGGGGCTGCAACTGCGCGCAAAGCACACTCTGCGCGCTGTCCGGGCGCATCGGGCTGGATACGGACACGGCCAGGCGCCTCAGCGCCGGGCTCGGCGGCGGGTTGCGCGCGGGCGAGGCCTGCGGGGCCTATTGTGGCGCTGTGCTTGCAATAAGCATGGCCCTTGCCGAGGGGGAGAAGGCCGGCGAGCCGGACGCCCCGCTTGCGGGCTGGATATCGGACTTCGCAAAGGGCTTTAAGGAGCAGTTCGGCGCTATCCGCTGCGCGGACCTTATGGAAAAGAACGGCGGGGACAAGAGCGTGTGCAGGCAATACATGGCCTACTGCGCCGAGAACGCCGCCGGGATAATAGACGGACACGAGGGGAAATGACGTATCTGTCGGCGAGCGGGGGCGGCGGCCCTGCCCTGAAACGGCGGCAGAGCGACTTTATGCAGGCCTGGCCGCCATGAATCCCGGTGCGTGGATTCAATACGCTGAAGCCGGGCCGGCAAGCGGCCCGTTGGGGACAGGACAGGCATAATCTATAATGAAGGAGAAAGATCGATGCAGATTTTCGAGGAACTCAAGGCGAGAGGACTTATCGCGCAGCTCACGGATGAAGAGGAAATCCGCGACCTCATCAACGCAGGGAAGGCCACATTCTACATCGGCTTTGACGCGACCGCCGATTCCCTGCACATCGGCCACTTCATGGCCCTTAACCTGATGCGCAGGCTGCAGCTTGCGGGCAACAGGCCGATAGCGCTGCTCGGAGGCGGCACGACGATGGTGGGCGACCCCTCCGGCCGCTCCGATATGCGCCAGATGCTCACCCAGGAGCAGATACAGGCCAACGCCGCCAAGTTCAAGGTGCAGATGAGCAAGTTCATCGACTTTTCCGAGGGGAAGGCCCTCATGCTCGACAACGCGGACTGGCTGCTCAAGCTGAACTATATAGAGCTACTGCGCGATGTCGGCGCGTGCTTTTCCGTGAACAACATGCTCCGCGCCGAGTGCTACAAGCAGCGCATGGAAAAGGGCCTGAGCTTCCTTGAGTTCAACTATATGATCATGCAGAGCTACGACTTCTATCACATGTTCAAGGAGTACGGCTGCGTGATGCAGTGCGGCGGCGACGACCAGTGGTCCAATATCCTCGGCGGCACAGAGCTCATCCGCCGCAAGCTCGGCAAGAACGCCTACGGCATGACCATAACGCTGCTGCTCACCAGCGAGGGCAAGAAGATGGGCAAGACGCAGGCCGGCGCCGTATGGCTCGACCCGAACAAGACGAGCCCGTACGAGTTCTATCAGTACTGGCGCAACATCGACGATGCGGACGTCATGAACTGCCTGCGCAAAATGACCTTCCTGCCCCTTGAGCAGATCGACGAAATGGCGACCTGGAAGGACGCCAAGCTCAACGAGGCCAAGGAGATCCTCGCCACCGAGCTCACCAGCCTTGTCCACGGCGAGGAGGAGGCTAATAAGGCGCGTGAGGGCGCGAGGGCCATATTCGGCGGCGGCAACGCGGCCGAACACATGCCGGAGACCGAGCTCACCGACGAAGATCTGACCGACGGGGCGGCGGACATACTCACCCTGCTCGTCAAGTCCGGGCTCTGCTCCAGCAAGAGCGACGCGCGCCGCAATGTGCAGCAGGGCGGCGTTACCGCGAACGATGAGAAGGTTGACGACATCGCCAGGGCCTACACGGCCGATGAGCTCAGGGCGGGCGTCATACTCCGCCGCGGCAAGAAAAATTTCAACAGGGTTGTGCTGAAGTGAGTGACGAGATAAAGCAGGCCGAAGAAACGGCGGCGCCCGAAGCGGCGCAGGAAAACAAGGACGGCGCCGCAAAAGCGCCGGAGAAAAAGCCAGAACAGGCGCCCAAGGTCAAAAAAAGCTGGAAGATGACGAGGGGCGAGTGGATACTCATCGGCATTGCGGTCGTGCTCTGCATCATCGTGGCGCTTCTGAACCTCCGCCCGCAGGAGGCCGTCGGGACGCTGGCAGTCGTCTCCGGCACGGGCGAGGAGTTCGACGCGGAGTTTGACCTGATACTTCAGCGCTCGCTCACCAGGCCGGGGGTGTTCAGCGGCGACATCACGATAAACGGCGTCACCTATACCTCCGACGGCGGTGAGACCGGCAACGAAATAGGCTTTTTTGAGGGCATCGTGGACATGTTCACAGGGCAGTACGACCTGCCGGACGACTTTGTTGCGGACGACGGGTCTGTGCTTACCCTTGAGAGCATCGGCTTCGGCAGGGGCTATGTGCCCGAAACCGTCAGCTTCACGCTCGACGGCGTGAGCTGGGAGCAGGCCGAGACAGAAGAATAAGGATCAACCCGGCCGGGATTTTCATCCCAGCCGGGTTTTTTATTAACGAAACAAGTTGGTTAATCTGTGCTATTTTAAAAGGCTGTTTTGTTATATATAGCAATAGACATTTTGAAGATTTAATGTATAATATAACCATAGATTAAAATAATGTCTATTGAGCTTGAATTCTAAATTGCAACTAATGCGGCCCTGGGCTAATCTCCTACGGGCCGCATTCTTACAAGGAGGGCAAAGTGAAAAAATACATTGCTTTGGCGCTTCTGCTTTGTATGGCGTTAAGTTCCTGCGGCGTGGAGGGCGCTGAGGCGGAGGGGGCGTCGGCGGCTTCGCCGGAGGACACGCGGACAAGCGTGACTTTGGCTGTTTTCGGCAATGGATATCAGACACTTACCAATGCGGCAGCCCGCTTTAACCTCAGCGCATACGCCTCAGACTTCAGAATAGATGTTGTTGATTACTGCGACGGAGGCATAAGCATGGATCAGGCCGTATTGCGCCTGAATTCCGAACTCGGGGCAGGAGGGGGCCCTGATATGATTGCCTTTGCAGATGGTAGAAGTAAATCAATGGAAATACCGGGAATTGCACATCTCTCTTATATGTCGCGCGGATGGCTTGAAGATATGAGCAATTATTTGGCCGAGGATGACGGATTGTCATCTGAAAACTTAGTGAATTTTGATGCGCTCAACGAATTTGGCGGCGTTTACATCCTTGGGGATGGATTTAGAATTAATACGGCAATGGTGCTCCGCGAAAGGTTTGAAAATCGCACGAGCTGGACAATACAGGAATACTTAGATATTGAAGAATCGCTCGAGACTTGGCAATCGATGTGCTACTATATGAACGATTATTATTTCTTAGAGAATGTCAGCGGGCGATATTCTCGCCATGCTATTAATTGGGAAGACGGCAGCTGTAATTTCGATAACAGTGAGTTTACAGCTATATTGGAAGCAGCTGGCAGAGTAAAAGACGACAATACAGAAGACTTTGAGACTGTGGATTCTTTTACATCGGCTTGGCAGAGAATTGGAACAGGCCAATTGATTGTCAGCGCCTCATATATTTCAAACCCATCTTCAATCAAAGAAGATGAAATGCTCTCTGGCAGCAAACTTACATATATTGGCTGACCAACGCCAGACGGCAGCTGCGGAACGGACTTTGATTTGCTCAACCCGGTAGGTATAAGCGTAAACAGCCAACACAAGGACGCCTGCTGGGAATTTGTAAAATACTACGTTAAAAACCCGGAACTGAGCACATATATGACGTACTTGCCGCTGTACAAGCCAAAACTGGCCTCGGCTATCAACCTGTATCGCTCCGAAGACTATCAGGGTGTGAAAATGGAGAGCTGGCAGGACGTACTCGATTTGTACGAGCTGATAGAGCGGCCCGAAAAAATGGCCATATACGACGAGACGGTGGTTGACATAATAATTGAGGAGGCCGAGGAGTATTTCGCCGGGAACCGCACGGCGGAGGAAGCGGCGGCACGGGTGCAGGAGCGCGTGAGCCTTTACGTCTCCGAGCAGAGCTGAAAAAGAAAAGCGCCCGCTTGGAGCGGGCGCTTTGGCTTGCTTATTCCGCTTCCTGAGTGAAGGAGACGGAGCTGTAGGAGGCAATGAAGGCGATATAGCTGTTGCCGATTCCGAAATCGAGCTGCGTGCCGTCGGCGAGATAGTAAATAAACGGAGAGGTGTTGTCCGCGCGGGTCCAGGTTATGGGGACGTAGTTGCCGCCGCACATGAAATACCCCTCGCCCTCGCCGGTGGTACGGACGGAGAGGCGGCCCACGCTGTCGAGCACGGACATAGAGGTGTTTAGCACGAGCAAATTGGTGAAGCTCATCTGCTCGCCGGTGTCGGAGTCGATATATTCCTCGCCGTACTGGTAGGCGAGATATTTGCCGCTTTCCTCGTCGTATTCGAAAACGGTGGACTTGTAGCCGTTGAACTGGACGGTGACGTAATCGGCGGTTTCCGTGCACTGCTCCGCGGCGTCCTCGGAAAAGGTGAGGCCGTAATCGTAAGCCCCGCCATCGTGCTCAAGCGGGAAGCCCTCGTCCTCGGCGGCCTGCATCAGTGCGCTTCCTTTGGAGAACATGCTGTGCTCAAGGCCGTACTGCATCCTGTCCGGGTCGCGGTAAAAGGCGCCTTCGGTGTAGGTGCCGAGCACGCCGTCGAGGTGATCGACGCTGTAGCCGGACATTTCGGTGTAGCTTTCCTCGCTGCCGCCGGCGTGGACGACTATCGCGTCGTAGGATATGCCGACGTCGGCGTAATACGGGCGTATGCTGCGCAGGCTACCGATTTTTTCAACGTCGGAAATGTCAGTGAAGATGGCCATCATGCGCGTCACGCCGCCCTCGGCGGGGATTTCGTAGATTATTTCGGCGTCGGACACGCCGCACTGCGGCAGGGCCTGCTGGATGTTGTTTATCATTATGGCCCATGGGCGGAGCGAGCTGATATCCTCGGCCATGCCCTCGCCGCTCAGCGGGTTTGTGTACGGCAGCGGAGTCGGCGTCGGCTCAGGGGTCGGGGTCGGCGTTGGAGTGGGCCGCGGCGTGGCCGTGGGGGTGACGGAGGGAGAGGGGACAAGGTCGTCAATCTCCGCACCACAGGCGGCAAGGCCGAGCAGCAGGGCCGCGGCAAGCAGGGCGGCAAGGATTCGCTTCATATCAATACCTCACAACTGTCTGTAGTCTGTTTATGTATAATACTCCAGAGCGGGGTGGTTGTCAAACCCGTCAAGGGGTGGTAGAATATACTTACACAGAAAAGGAGGCGCTTTTCATGTATGAGGATATAAAGGAACAGGCCGCATCGGCGATGCGCGAGCTGCTGGACGCAGCCTGCGTCCCGGCCGGAGGCCTTGTGGTCGTGGGCTGTTCATCGAGCGAGATAATGGGGGCCAAAATAGGCAAGGGCAGCACGCCGGAGGCGGCCGAGGCCGTTATTGAGGGCATAATGCCACTCTTGAAGGAGCGCGGGCTGTACCTGGCCGCGCAATGCTGCGAGCACCTGAACCGCGCGCTGATAATCGAGCGCGAGGCCGCGGAGAAGTTCGGTTACGACCCGGTCTGCGTCATCCCTCAGCCGAAAGCCGGCGGTTCCTTCGCCACGGCCGCGTGGAAACACATGGCGGACCCGGTGGCGGTGGAGCACGTGCGCGCGCACGCGGGGCTGGACATCGGCTGCACGATGATAGGCATGCACCTGCGTGAAGTCGCCGTGCCGCTGCGCCTGAGCGTCAAAAAGGTCGGCGAGGCCGCGGTGAACGCGGCGAGGACGCGCCCAAAGCTCATCGGCGGGGCGAGGGCCGTGTATCCTGAGAAGGTCTGACAATATAAATCCATGCCACCGGCGGTTCCGCTTCAGGCGGGGCCGCCGGTGCGTTTTTGGACATGGGGGTAATAATTCCGTCCGGGACATCATATCGTCTATCAAGAGTTCAGGGGAAAGAGGGCGGAACATGAATACTTCTATATACCAGGATATGGCCGCGCGAACCGGGGGAGACATCTATATCGGCCTCGTAGGCCCGGTGCGGACGGGTAAGTCCACGTTTATCAAGCGCTTCATGGAGACGCTTGTCATCCCGAACATTGCCGACGCCTACGCCCGCGAGAGGGCGAAGGATGAGCTGCCTCAGTCCGGCTCAGGCAGGACTATAATGACGGCGGAGCCGAAATTTGTCCCGGAGGACGCCGCAAAAGTGGAGCTTGAGGGCGGAGTAACGTTTTCCGTCCGCCTGATAGACTGCGTGGGCTACATGGTCCAGGGGGCCGCCGGGCAGCTTGAAGAGGGAGAGGAGCGCATGGTGACCACTCCGTGGTTTGACCACGAGGTGAGCCTCTCCGAAGCGGCCGAGGAGGGCACGCGCCGCGTTATAGCCGAGCACTCCACCCTCGGCATAGTCATGACTACGGACGGGAGCATCTGCGGCATTCCGCGCGAGAACTATGTAGAGGCAGAGGAGCGCGTGATAAACGAGCTGCGCGCCATCGGCAAGCCGTTTGTGCTGCTGCTCAACTGCGCCTCTCCCCAGAGCGAGGAGGCAGAGGCGCTAAGGCAGGAGCTATCGGAAAAATACGCTGTAACCTGCCTCGCGGTGTCCTGCGTTGACCTCGGACAGAAGGATATTGAGGAGATACTTAAATTCGCGCTGTACGAGTTCCCGATTGCGGAGCTTGGCATATTCCTGCCGCCGTGGCTGGATGCCCTGCCGCAGGACGCGGCGCTTAAGACCGGGCTGTATGAGGGCATAGCCTCCGCGGCGGCCCAGATGGGGAGGGTCCGGGACGCTTTCAGCATAATGGATGAGCTCGGCATGCGAGAAGACGTCAGCGCCGCGGGCGTAAAGCGCGTTGAAATGGGGACAGGACAGGTGACCGCCGAGATAGATATGCCGCGCAGCCTATATTACAAGACCATCAGCGAGCAGAGCGGCTTTGACATCGCCGACGACGGTGACCTGATGACGCTCCTGACTCATATGCGCGAAATCAAAACCGACTATGACCACATAAGCGACGCGCTGAGAAGCGTGCGGGAGACCGGATACGGCGTGGTGATGCCGCTGCCAGGGGAGCTGAAGCTCGAAGAGCCGCAGATCGTCCGCACCGGAGGCAGATACAGTGTGCGGCTCAAGGCCAGCGCGCCGAGTATACACATGATGATGACCAACATAGAAACAGAGGTCACGCCTGCGCTCGGCGGGGAAAAGGCCAGCGAGGAGATAATGGGCTTCCTGCTGCAGGGCTTCGACGGCGACGTGAGCCGGATATGGGAATCCAACATCTTCGGCAAGTCGCTCTACGACATAGCGGAGGAGGGGCTTGAGTCCAAGATAAAGCGTGTCCCCGCGCCTGTGCGCAACAAGCTGCGCAATACCATGCAGCGTATCGTGAACGAGGGCAGCGGGAGCCTGATATGTATCGTGTTTTAGTAAAAGGCCGCCTTACGGCGGCCTTTTTTCATGCTTCAGCGCCACACGCGAGGCAGACGCGGGCCAAGGCGGCTGAAAAGCTCGTTGGTTATCGTGCCGCTGCGCTCCGTGAGCTCTTCGGCGGTTATCTCCAAACCGCCGTCACGGCCGATGAAAGTTACAGTGTCCCCGGGGCAGACGCTGCCGCATTCGGTGACGTCTACCAGCAGTTGGTCCATGCAGATGCGCCCGGCTACGGGTGCTCTGTGCCCGTTTATCAGGGCATAACCGCCCTGGAGGCAGCGGAATATGCCGTCGGCATATCCGATGGGGACGGCGGCGAGCACCGTGGGCCGCTCCGCCCTGAAAGCGAGGTCGTAGCCGGCGCCCTCGCCTGCCGGGATATCGCGCACTTCCGAAACCCGTGCCCTGAGGCTGAGCACCGGCTCAAGGCCGGGCCAGCGCTCCGTGAGGTCGGACCGCGAGCTCTTTACCCCGCATAGGGCGATGCCGGCGCGGACAAGCGTGCAGCGCTCGTCGGGATAATTCAGCAGCCCGTAGCTGCTCTGCGTGTGCAGCTCGCCGGTGTCATGCCCGCGTTCGCGGAGTGCGGAGGCGGCGGCAAAAAAGCGCTCGGCCTGCCCGCGTGTGAAGTCCGCTGCGCTGTTTTCTGCGCTGTCGGCGGAGGAAAAATGCGTGAACATACCTGTCACGCGCAGATGGGGCAGGGAAAACACGGCGTCCATGGCGTCTATATCCGTCCAGGCGATGCCGAGGCGGTGCATCCCGGTGTCCACTTTGATGTGTACGTCCACGCGGCGGCGCATGGAAGAGAGCTCGCGCGCGTATTCAAGTGAGACGACGGTTTGCGTCAGGCGATAGCGCGTCAGCACCCCGATATCCGATGAAGGGGTGCGCCCGAGGACGAGGATAGTGCCGAGGGCGCCGTATTTTCTGAGCGCCGCGCCCTCGGAGGCAGTGGCAACGGCCCAGTTTTCCACGCCCTCGGCCCTGAGGGCCTGCACGGCCTGCTCCGCTCCGAGGCCGTAGGCGTTGGACTTCAGCACGGCCATGAGACGGCAGCCGGGCGGCAGGAGCGACATCAGAGCCCGTGCGTTCCGGCGGTAGGCGGCGGTGTCAACCTCAACATACGCGCGGGAAAAAGGCGAGGCTTTGGCGGTGAAACGGCGGGAAATCAGCAGCAGTAGGGCGGAAATCAGGCCGGTCGCCGCGCAGACCGCGGCATAGTGCCCGACGCTGTTTTCCACAAGCATCTCCCACAGCCCGAGTATGCGCGCGGCTCCGCGCACGGCGATTATCACCGCGGGGTGCAGCACATAGACGAGCAGGGAAAAGTTTGCCGCCCAGCCCGGGCACCTCCCGTGGACGGTGGAGAGGAGCGCGAAGAGGAAATACATGACAACAGGCAGAAAAACATACATGCTGTCGTGGTACTGCAAGCTGAAGTGCCTCAGGACAAGGCCCTCGGCGATGAGCAGCGCGCCGGAGACGGCGAGCGCTGCGGCGCTGAAGGTCGGGCGGGGAGCGGCGGAGATTTTTATCCTGTGGCCAAGCAGCAAAAACAGCGGGGCGAAGAAGATGCCGTTGCGCGTATACCCAGTGACCGAGATGGCCGCATTGACGGCGGCTTTCAGCGGCGGGACATTTGAAATCAGACCGTAATAGCTGTCCCCGAGCAGGCCGGCGCAGTAGAGCGCGGCCGCGGCGGCCAGAGCGCCCTTGAGCCCGAGCCGGTCGAGCAGGAAGGAGGCCAGCAGCACGCCCAACAGCGCGGCGGGGAGATACCAGAGGTGGTAAAACGTGCCCTCAAAAAAGAGCTGCGTGAACAGTCCTCCGAGAGTGAGGCCGTCGAGGCGCCCGGCGTAGACATTTACGGGCAGATAGAGAGCGACGCAGGCGGCGTAGATAAGCGCGGTCTTTTTCAGGAAGGCCTTTGTGCGGCGAAAGTCGCCGAGGACGAAGAAGCCGGTGGTCATGAAGAAAAACGGCACCGCCGTGCGGGCGATCTCCCTTGTCAGTATGAAGTCCGCGGTTTCACTGTAGGAGGCGAGGGGCGAGGTGTGTATAGCCACGACGAGGAACGCGGCGGCTATTCGGAAGAGGTCGATGCCGCGGTAGTTTCTTGCGCTCATGCCGGCAGCCTCCAGAGCGTGAGGATATATCCGTCGACGTTGTTGCCGGAGACCTGGCAGGGCGCGCGGTGCTCCTCCGGCTCATAGCTGCAGGCAAAGCCGATGAGGGCGTCGTAGCCGCCGTTGGAGGTGCTGAGCAGCCGTCCGGGGTATGGGTAGCCGCGCAGGAACTCGACGTATTCCTCAAGCGTGAGGCCCATGTCACGCATCAGCCTGGCGTGGGGACGGCCTACATACCTGAAGTGCCACGGTTCGGCCGCTATGCCGGTTATGTCCTCCTTCCCGGCGGGGTAGCGCTCAATAAAGCCGTAGTCGGGCGCTATTTCACGGAAGCGGCCGCAGACGCCGCCATACGGGAAATCCGGGCGGATGAAGTCTATGTCTTCCGCCCGCAGGGCAAGGTCTATGGCAAGGCCCGTCTGGTGCTCGCTGCAGCCGGGGGCGGCGACGAATTTGCGGGTGAAGTCCTCGCCGTTTTCCGCCATGGACGAGTCCCAGATCTCGCGCTGCTCGGCCTCGGAGCGGTAGCCGCTCACGGGGACTATCTCCCCAACGGCGCCGAGGCGCTCAAGGGCGCCGGTGAGCATGGCGGAGGCGCGCTTTTCGAGCAGCACGCCGCTGCCCGGCGCGGCGGGGGCGAGAGCGGGGCGCGAAGTATCGCGGATGGGATGCCGCGCATTTACGAGGACGAGGCAGCCGCTGTGTACTCCTACCATGTTCACACCTCCAGCCCGAGGCTTATCAGGGCGTCGACAAGCGCGGCAAAGTCGTAGCCGACGCCGGACATCATCTTTGGGAAGCGGCTGTGGGAGGTGAAGCCAGGAATCGTATTCACCTCGTTGAACACGATGCGCCTGCCTGGCGTGAGGAACATGTCCACGCGGGCGAAGCCGCGGCAGCCGAGGGTACGGTATATCCGGCAGGCCGTATCGCGCAGGCGGCGCTCGGTGGGCTCGTCCACGCGAGCGGGCATATGTATTTTTGAAGTTTTGAGCGTGTACTTCTCCTCAAAGTCGAAGTATCCGCCGCTTAGCTCGATCTCATCCGCCCTGCCGGTTATCAAATTGCCGTTGCCCATGACGGCGCAGCCGACCTCAAAACCGGGGACGGCCTCCTCTATCAGAACGGAGGTGTCGTACCTGAAGGCCTCCCTGACCGCGGCGCGGAGGCCGGCGGCGGACTCCACGCGGGTGACGCCGAAGGAGGAGCCGGCGCGCACGGGCTTGACGAACAGGGGGTAGCCTATATCCTCGGCGAGGGTGGCGAGCTCCGGGCTCGCGGGCAGCTTTTCAAGGAGCACCGAGCGCGGTACGGCGATCCCGGCGAGCATTACGAGCTTGTGCGCGCGGTCCTTGTCCATGCAGAGGGCGGAGGAGAGCGTGCCGCAGCCTATAAGCGGGATGCCGGCGAGCTCGCAGAGGCCCTGCACCGTGCCGTCCTCGCCGTTGCGGCCGTGCAGGACAGGGAAAGCGGCGTCGAGCCGCGTCGTGCGGACGCCGGACATGCGGAACTCAAGTATGCCGTGCTGGTCGCGGTCGGGGGAGATCACGGCGGGGATGCACTTTGTGCGGTCGGCGCGCCAGGTGTTGGCCTCTATGTCATCCGGGGAGCCGTAAAAGCGGAACCACTCGCCGCCCTCGGTAATGCCGAGCTGGACGACCTCATACTTTTCGGTGTCGATATGCCTTATAACGGCGGCGGCCGAGGTGAGAGAGACCGTGTGCTCCGGGGAGCAGCCGCCGAAAATTACCGCTATCTTTTTCTTTTCCATGGGTGTTGCCTCCTGTAAATAAAGCGGAAACTCCGCTTCTTTGTCCTGACAGCGATATACTATCAGGTTCAGAAGCGGAGTTTTTCCGCGCGGGATGTACAAACACCCAATATTTTATGAAGCAAATCTTACGATTTTCTCACGGATGGAGCGGGAGGGAAATGCGGAAGGTGATCAGGCCGTTCGCGCTCTCGGCGCTTATCGTGCCGCCGTGGAGCTCGACGATCTCCTTTGCTATGGCGAGGCCGAGGCCTGCGCCGCCGGTGCGGCTGCCGCGGGCGGTGTCCAGGCGGTAAAACTGCTCGAAGATCCGCTCCAGCTTGTGCTTGGGTATGTCGTCGCCCTCGTTTGTGAAGGTCAGGCGGGCGGCTTTGCCGTCAACGGCGAGCGTGACGGTGATGTCCGTGTCCTCGTGGCTGTAGTTTATCGCGTTGCGGAGCAGGTTGTCGAACACGCGCTCGAGCTTGTCCGGGTCGCAGGTGATGCTGACATCCGGCGGGGCGATGACGCGGCAGGCGAGGCCCTTTTCCGCGAGGAGCGGGGCGAATTCGTCCGCCGTCTGCTCTAACATGCGCGAGAGGCTGACGGTTTTCAGCTCGAGGGTGAGGCTCGTCAGCGAGAAACGTGTGATGTCGAAAAACTCGTTTATCAGGTCCTCGAGCCGCTCGGCCTTGTCCAGGGCCACGGAGAGATAGTGCTCGCGCAGCTCCGGGGAGATGCCCTGCTCGTCTCGCAGCAGCGTGAGGTAGCCGATAACGGAGGTCAGCGGCGTTTTAAGATCGTGCGCGAGATAGACGACAAGGTCGTTTTTGCGCTGGTCCGCCTCCTGAGCCGCGCGGCGGCTGGCGAGCATGTCCAGCTTAATGCGGTTCATCTGGTTTTCGACCACCTGCAGGTCGTCGGGAAGCGAGATGGGCTCGTTGCCGGATTTGTAGATCTGCTCGGTGGCGGAGACTATGTCCTCCAGATAGCCGAGCGTGCGCGCCCAGTAGTGCATGAACAGGACGATATACCCCGCGGCGAGCACGATGATGACTACGAGGGGAAGATAGCTGCTTATCCACTGCAGCAGGCGGTAGATCGGGTTCGTATAGTCCCAGTTGATGGCGGCGCAGACCATGACGCTGACGAACAGCCCGACGAAGACGAGGATCGTATACAGCACGATTGCCACGACGAAGCGCGTGAGCACCCGGCGGGTGAGCGAGCGCCGGAAGCGGCGCATTGGGGCCGCCTGCACCTGGGCGGCGGGGGTGTTTTCATATTCACTCAACCTGATAACCCACCCCCCAGACGGTTTTGACAAAACGCGGCTTGCGCGGCGGCTCGCCCAGCTTTTCGCGCAGGCGGCCTATGTGTGCCATTACCGTATTGTTGTTGTCGAGGTATTTCTCGCCCCAGACGGCCTCAAACAGCTCCTCCGAGGAAATGACGCGGCCGCGGTTGTCGCACAGATACCAGAGTATGCCGAACTCTATCGGTGTGAGCGCGATGTTCTTGCCGTAGAGCGTGCACTTGTGCGTGTCCTTGTTTATCACAAGGCCGCGGATGTCGTATTCATTTTCGTTTGTGGGAGCCTCCTCGCCTGGGTGGTTATAGCGCGTGTAGCGCCGGAGCTGCGTTTTGACGCGGGCGACGAGCTCAAGGGGGTTGAACGGCTTTGTGATATAGTCGTCTGCGCCGATGGTGAGGCCCATGATCTTGTCTATGTCCTCCACGCGGGCCGTGAGCATGATTATTGGCCAGAAATGCTCCTCGCGTATGCGTGCGCAGAGCGTGAAACCGTCCATATCCGGGAGCATGACGTCCAGTATGGCGAGGTCGAGCGTCTCCGTGCGTACGCACTCGAGCGCCTCGGAGGCGTTATAGAATTTGCGGACGGCAAAGCCCTCGTTTTTCAGGTAGAGTTCCACAAGGTCGGCAATTTCGCGTTCATCGTCAACTACAAGTATCGTCTGCGGCATAATCTGCCTCCTGTACAGTGTGGCTATAGCTTATCACATCGGCGCACGGCTTGCAAGCGGAGCGGGGCATGATATAATGTTAATGAATCCTTAATGATTTGGCCACTTTTATCTTAAATTGGCCCGGGAGTACAATGAGCATGAGGTGAGGGCATGGCAAACATACTTATCTGTGACGACGAGCTCGACATAGTCGCGGCGCTGAAAATCTACCTCTCCAGCGAGGACTACAAAATCTTCACGGCGTACACCGGCGCACAAGCGCTAAAGTGCGTGCGTGAGAACGAGATAGACCTTGTGCTCATGGACATCATGATGCCGGAGATGGACGGCATAACCGCCACGGCGAAGCTGCGCGAGGAGTATAACATCCCCGTTATACTGCTGACGGCCAAGAGCGAGAGCTCCGACAAGGTGCTCGGGCTGAACATCGGCGCGGACGACTATATCACAAAGCCGTTCGACCCGGTGGAGGTGCAGGCGCGCGTGCGGAGCCAGCTCAGACGGTATATGCGCCTCGGCGGGCAGCAGAAGGCGGAACGGAGGCCGGACGTGATCACCATAGGCGGCATCGAGCTGAACGACGCCGAAAAGGCGGTGACGGTGGACGGCGAGAGGGTGAACCTGACGCCGATCGAGTACAGCATACTCCTGCTGCTCATGCGCAACCCGAACCGCGTGTTTTCCTCCACGCAGATATATGAGATGGTGTGGAACGAAAACGCCTACGGCTCCGAGGGGGCGGTGGCCGTGCACATACGGCATCTGCGCGAAAAAATCGAAATCAATCCCAGCGACCCGAGATATATCAAGGTCGTCTGGGGGCAGGGCTATAAGATGGAGGACCGAAAGTGATGGAAAATAAAGGAAAGGCGAAGCTCACGCATTCGCTGTGGGCAAAGATGCTCGCATTTGTACTTTTGTGCATATTTCTGGCGGTGCTTGCCGCCGGGGTGTTTGAGGCGCTCATGCAGTACAGCGAGCTCTCTGTGTACTCCAGCGCGGACGAATTTGCCCGTTCGCTCGAATACATGTACGGTTACGACGTCCTGAACGCGCAGCAGCGGGAATTTGCCGGGGACCTTATGCGGCTTATCTACAACCTGTCCGGCTGGTGGCTGGCCGCGGTGCTCGTGGGAGCGGCGGGTTCCATAGCCTGCCTTGTGTTCCTCTTCATGGCGGCGGGCCGCAGGAGGGGGCAAGAGGGCGTCAGGCTGAATCTGCTGGATAAAATCCCGCTGGATCTGTACGCTGCGGGCTGTTTCGCGCTGGCGTTTGTCTGGCTGCTGCTTTTCGTGGACATGACAGAGAGCATGGAGTTCTTCTTCGCCTTCAGCCCGGAGGGGCTGACATTCCTTGCGTTCGCCATGCTGGTGTTCTATCTGGCGGGGATCGTGGCGCTGGCGCCGTTCCTCTCCTTCGCAACGCGGGTAAAAGCAGGCGGCGGCATATGGTGGCGGAACACGGTCATATACATGGCCCTGCGGCTGTGTCTGCACGTCCTGCGCTGGTGCTGGGATAAGATAAAGGCCTTTTGCCGCGGCGTGTGGTACATGACGACGAAGATACCCATAGTCTGGCGCACGGCGCTGATCGTCCTGGTAGTGCTCGTCACAAACTTTTGCCTGGCCATAAGCATACGCTACAGCGGCTTCGCGCTCTTCTGCTGGCTGGTACTGCTGGCGCTGATTTTCCTGCTGGCGTGCTTCGGGGCCTGGCAGATGAGGAGCCTGAAGGCGGCGGGGGAAAAGCTCGCGGCGGGAGAGTTTGAGTACAAAATAGACACCAAGCATATGTACTGGGAGTTCAAACACCACGCGGAGAATTTGAATTCCATAGGCGACGGCATGGCCGCGGCCGTGGAGCAGCGGATGAAGTCCGAGCGGCTCAAGACGGAGCTGATAACGAACGTGTCGCACGACATAAAGACGCCGCTGACCTCCATAATCAACTACGTCGACCTGCTTGAGCGGCCTCACTCCGACGAGGAGGGCAGGGAGTACCTTGAGGTGCTCGAGCGGCAGTCAAAGAGGCTGAAAAAACTCACGGAGGACCTTGTGGAGGCGTCCAAGGCCTCGACAGGCAACATCAGCGTGACGCTCGCGCCGACGAGCACGATAGAGATAATCAACCAGTCGCTGGCGGAGTACGGCCAGAGGATGGAGGCGGGGAAGCTCTCCGTCATCGTAAACGCGCCGGACACCGCGCCGATGGTGCGCGCGGACGGCCGGCTGCTCTGGAGGGTCATCGACAACCTGTTCAGCAACGTTGTAAAATACGCGATGCCGGAGACGAGGGTGTATGTGGACGTGAGCACCGCGGGGGACAACGCCGTGATAGCTGTGAAAAACATCTCCCGCGCGGCGCTGAATATAAGCGCGGATGAGCTCATGGAACGCTTCGTGCGCGGCGACACATCGCGCTCCACGGAGGGTTCCGGGCTCGGGCTGAGCATAGCGAAAAGCCTGACGGAGCTGCAGCATGGCAGCTTTACCGTCAGCACGGACGGAGACCTCTTCAAGGCTGAAATCAGCCTGCCGCTGGCGAAATGAAAATCCGCCCCGGTCAAACGGCCGGGGCGGATTCGCTGCTTATAAAAGGAAAAAGGGCCCTTTTAAGGGCCCTTTTCGAGTTATCAGACAAAATGCAGCGCCAGAGTGAGCACGACGAAGGCGAGACCGACCCACTTGGTGGCCTTGGCCAGTTGTGCGTCGAGCGTTTTGGCCTTGCCCTTGGAGAGGAAGGTGTCCGCTCCGCCGGCTATGGCGCCGGAGAGGCCGGAACGCTTGCCGGACTGCATGAGGACTATGGCGGTGACGGCGACAGCGGAGATGAGCTGCAGGATAGTGAGGAAGAGTTGCACTTATATCGTTCCTTTCGGCGTTATTCAGCAATAGCAGATGGTACTATACCACAAGATGGCGGATATTTCAAGAGCTATTTTGCAGTATATGCCGTTTTTTTGCCGCCGGGCCAGCCACACACCGCGTGGTTGTTGACGGCGTCCAGGTAGAAATGCAGGCCAGCGGGCTCCACGACGCGGATGAGCCCCTTAAATTGCGGCATATTGGGGCAGATGTCCGCAAAGCGGTCCGGCAGTGAATCGAGCTGCGACGGGGTGTAGTTGAGCGTACGGTGGTCGTTGTATATGGCGCAGTAGAAAATATTCGCCTCCACAAGGTCCTGGAACATGTGGCTGCCGTAGCTGAGCTCGGGCATGTAGCCTGACGCGGGGTCGGAGACCTCGCAGATGCCGGTGAAGCTGGAGATGTCTGCGAACCTTACGGGCACGCCCAGCTCCGGCGAGCTGGTGCCGATGCGCCCGGGGGCGAGCAGGAGGATATGCTTGCCGCTGCTTTTGTAGTAGCGGTTTATCTGGCCGACGGCGGCGGCGGTCTGCGGCTTTTTGGCATACGGCAGCTCGCAGTAGCCGCGCGGGTCGATGAGCACCACGGCGTCTATCGGCGTGGACGTGGAGGGGCCCATCGAGGAGCCGGTGAGGTCGAAAAACAGGATTTCCGCGGGCAGGGACGGCGGCTCTACTTTCCCGGCGCCGAGGCCCATATAGAGCGGGCGGCACTGGAGGATGTTTATGACGAAATCGCCCTGTTCGTCCGTATTCACGGCGAACTCGATGTCGACGGGAGTACCATAGACGTTTTCAAGCGTTTTTAGCAGTGCGCGCATGACTTTCGGGAACTTGGTGTCCTCGAGCAGGCGCTGGCAGCTTACGAACCAGACCGGGTCCTTTATGCCGTGCTCTCGAAGCGCCGCTTCGGCCTCGTAGTCGCGCTCGAGCATCAGCGAGCGGAACCAGGCGGGGAGGCAGGGGGCGAGCTCGTCCACCGTGACGCTGCGGAAGGCGCGGCGCTCGCGGTCGATGACGTCGATGTTGTGCTGCGAGAAGCGGTGGCGGTCCGCGAGGGTGGTGAGCGTGCTCGCGGCGGGGCGGTCGAGGTTCACTATGCGCGGATAGTCGTCCTCCGTCCTGTCGACAGCCTTTGTGCCCATGCCGACGACAAGACGCAGCATGCCGGCTTCGGGATCCGTGTCCGCGCTGGTGCGGTAGAGGCAGCGGCTGAAGCCCACGCCGGCGACGCCGGGCAGATAATACGGCCCGGCCCATGAGCCGGAGACGCGCTGGACGAGGATGCTCATCTGCTCGTCCACCTTCTCAAGCCCGCGCTGGCGGCGGTATTCAAGCGCCGAGATGTCCATCGTGCTCGCATAGACCTTGCGGACCGCGTTTTCAAACTCCTCGAGCCTGCGCTCGAGCGGGCCGGAGTTGACGCAGAAAACGGACTCGTACTTGCCGGCAAAGGCATTGCCGAAGCCATCCTCGAGAAAGCTGGAGGAGCGGACGATTATTGGGCTCTGGCCGTAGTACGACAGCATGGAGCGGAAGCGTTCGCGTATGTTTTCCGGGAAGCTGCCGGCGAGCAGGGCGTCGCGCAGGGCCTCCGCGCGGGAGAAGTAGCCGCCGTCGGTGCGCTGCTCGATGCGCGTTTTCCAGCAGTTGTTGTATACGATATAGGTGTAGAACACGTCCGAGCCGATATAAAATGAGTCGTGAGGCTCGGTGTGGTCGCGGAACTCGGGGAGGCAGATGTCGGCGATCTTCCTGGCGAGCAGCATGCCGCAGGCCTTGCCGCCGATGCAGCCGCTGCCTATCATCCGGTCGCGAAGGGCGAAAAAGTCTTTGGGGTCAAAGAGCTGGTGTATCAGGCTCTTTACCTTGGGGTCTTTGGACATCATGCTCTCGAGCACCATGTCCGCCGTCTCGTCGCTGAGGTGGCCGCTGCCGAATTCGAGCTTGGCGGCGGCGAAAAAGCGGTCGTGACTGTCGAGATTCTGGTCCTGAGTGTGAGAGGACAGATCGTCCAGCAGGCGGTAGTAGCGGCTGACGGCCACGCCGCCGTCGAGCGGCCTGAAGGGACCGCCGTCACGGCTCACATGCGGGAGAAAAATGTTGTTCGCATCCCTGTCAACTGCCTTGAGCGTGTGGATATAAACGGCTTCGTCGCTGGTATAGACGTCGATCAGCACCTGCGTCGTATCCCTTATTCGGGCGAGTGCGTCGTATGAGTGGCGTCCGCGGAGCAGCGGGAAGTAGGCAACGGTGTCCAGCTCGTGCAGGTACGGGCAGGTGACGCGGAAAAAGTTGCCCATCATTTGGTCGGTGTACCAGGCGGACTGCAGCTCGGAGAGGCAGTCGAAGATGTAAAACACGCCCTCGCCGGCGATGGTTATGGCGTTGTATATTGCGACCGTGAAGGGCTCGAAGCCCTCGTCAGGGTTCAGAGCGATGATGTCCAGCCCCTCGCAGGGCTCGAGTATAGGCTCGTGCCGCGCAAAGCGGAAATAAAGGACGTGACGCCCATCCTCTATGGCGCGGCGGGCAAAGGGGTTGGCAAACAGGCGGAACTCGGACAGGTCCATGACCTGCCACACTACGTTGTCGCCCATGCGCACGTTGTCGAGCACCTCGTCAAGGCCAGGATAGCCGCTCGGCACTTTCTCGAAAGCCATGCTTCCACTCCTTTCGGCAGTATGAGGATTTCCGCTCCCGCAGCAGCGCCGGGAGTGCACTTTTTTACAATAGTATCACGGCGGGACGTTTTTGTCCATGAACATTTGAGCGGCATTGGGCCGGTTGTCCGCGCACCGCGGCTGGCAGGAGGTATGAGCACCACGCGGTGTAGATATGACGAATGCCGCGTACAAAAGTGCTGTTTGCAGTTGAGTATGGCCGGGCGGTATGCTACAATGTATTTATCCATTTAATGTGAAAGGAGCTCAGCTATGGCCAAGAAGAAATCCATACTCGACCTCTATAAAATGAAGGAGAACGGGGAAAAGGCCGCGTGGATAGTGCTCTATGACGCCTGTTTTGCCTCTTACGCCGAGGATGCTGGGATGGACATGATCCTCTGCGGCGACTCCGTGGGCATGATAGTCTATGGTTTTCCCGGAACCGTGCCGGTGACGATGGATGTGAGCATTGCCCACTGCCAGGCGGTGCGCCGCGGCGCGCCAAACACCTATCTCATCGGTGACCTGCCCTTCGGCTCTTACCACGCGAGCTGTGAGGACGCGGTCCGCAACGCTGTGCGCTTCTATAAGGAGGCGGACGTGGACGCCGTAAAGCTCGAAGGCGGCGTGGCCGTGGCGGACAAGATCCGCGCCATAGTGAACGCCGGCATGGTCGTTTTCGGGCACATCGGGCTGACGCCTCAGAGCTCAGCCTCCATGGGCGGCTTCAAGGCCCAGGGACGCACGACGGGCAGCGCCAGAGCCATAATTGAGGACGCGATAGCGGTGTATAAGGCGGGCGCAAGGGTGCTCCTGCTCGAGGGCGTGCCGGAGGAGGTCTGTGCCTATATCCACAGGATGCTGCCCATCCCGGTGTACGGCATCGGGGCCGGGGCCGACTGCGACGGCCAGGTGCTCCTCGCAGCGGACGCGCTGGGCATGTACAAGAGCTTCACGCCGAAGTTTGCGAAGAAGTACGCCGACATAGCGGGGCTGGCCACGCAGGGGATGTCCGACTACATACGCGAGGTGAAGGGCGGAGAATTCCCCGCACCGGAGCACAAGTATAAGATTTCCGGGGACGCGGCGGACTTTGAGAAGCTGTTCGACGAGATGGCGCCGCTCTTCGGTGACTGAGATAACCGTCAGGAAAAGGAGGTACGCAAATGCCGAAATTGGCGCAGAGAATGTACGATATGGAGGGGACCGCCTCCATAATCCGCGCGCTTTTCAGCGCGATGGGCTCGCCGGACATGATATCCTTCGGCGGCGGCGCGCCCGCCAGCGAGGGACTGCCGGTTGAGGAAGTGAGGGAGATATGCAGCGAGGTGCTTACGCGCGAAAGGCGCGGCGTTGAAGCCCTGCAGTACGGCTCCGTGCTCGGCGTGCCGGACCTACGGCAGGCGGTGGCGGATACGCTGCTCAAGCCGAAGGGGATAGACGCCTCCAGCGACGAGATAATCATAGTCAACGGCGGGCTCGAGACGATGAACCTGATGTGCCAGCTCTATATCGATCCGGGGGATGTCATACTCGTTGAATCCCCGACGTTTGTGCACTGCGTGGAGATCTTCGAGATGTTCCAGGCGAAGTGCGTCGCGGTTGAGTGCGACGACAAGGGCATGGTCGTCGAGGACGTGGAGCGGAAAATAAAGGAACTACACCCCAAATTCGTATATGTTATACCCACGTTCCAGAATCCCACAGGAAAGACCCTGCCCGAGGACAGGCGCAGGCGGCTGGCGGAGCAGGGCAGTGAGTACGACGTCATAATACTCGAGGACGACCCATATCAGGAGCTGCGTTACAGCGGCAAGGCGCTCAGGCCGATAAAGTACTACGACAAAACTGGTAACACGGTCTATGCCAACAGCTTTTCGAAGATATTCTCGCCCGGCTCTCGCCTCGGCTTCTGCTACGCCGGGCGTGACATGATAGCAAGGCTGTTCGACGCAAAGACCGCGACCAACTCGCACACGTCCAACCTTGTGCAGGTGGTCTGCGCCGAGTATTTCAACCGCGGGCTCTTCCCGGAGCACCTGAAAAAGGTGTGCGATATACACCGCGAGAGGCGCGACGTCATGATGGACTGCCTTGCGAAGTACATGCCCGAGGGCACGAAGTGGGTGTATCCCGACGGAGGGCTGTTCACCTGGGTAGAGCTGCCGGGCGGCATAGATACAGGGGCGCTCCTGCCGGAGGCCAACGCCAACAAGCTGCACTACATAGCCGGGGCCGGGTTCTTCGTTGAGGGCAATGGCAAGGGAAGCAACTGCATGCGCGTCAGCTTCGGCAACGTCACGCCCGAGAAGATAGAAAAGGGGATCGAGCGCCTCGGCGCGCTGATTAAGAGCAAGCTGTAAATATGCCTGAAAAGGGCAGACAGGAGAAACAGATGGCTGAATTTGGGCTGTGGCAGGTCCTCGGTGAGCTGAAGGACAGATGCAGATTTGTTGAGCTTTCGCATGAGCTCTCGGCCAATACGGTGCGCTGGCCGGGGTTTCCGTCCCTTCGTTCCGAGGTGCTGTCCGACTATCCCGAAGGCTCGCTTGTCCACAAGGTCGAAGTCGTGACCCAGTACGGCACGCATGTCGACGCGCCCGGGCATTTCGTTCGTGGAGCGCGCATGTTAAACGAGCTGAACGCGGAAGAGCTTATCCTGCCGCTCTGCGTGTTGGACATAAGCCAGAAAGCCGCTCAGGATTGCGACTATGCCGTAACCGTAGATGATATACGTGATTTTGAGGCGCGCTATGGCAAAATCCCGGAGAAATGCTTTGTGGCGGCAAGGACTGACTGGAGCAAAAGGTCCGACATGGATAATATGGATGAGGCCGGACAAAAGCATTATCCCGGCTGGAGCATGGAGGCCCTGAGGTTCCTTGTTGAAGAACGTGACGTTGCTGCGATCGGCCATGAGACGAGCGACACGGACGTTGCAGTGCGCTCCGCAAAAGAGGGGCTTGTCTGCGAGTATTATATCCTTGAGCAAAACCGCTATCAGATTGAGCTGATGAAGAATCTTGACAAGGTGCCGCCGGTGGGGAGCATTATATTTTGCGGTTTCCCGCGGGGAAATGGTATAACCGGCTTTACGGCGCGCTGCATTGCCGTCTGCCCGTACGGCTGAGCGGCGGAACGCAAAAAAATCAAACCGGCCAGGCACGCGGCGGGGCGTGCCTGACCTTTTTGGAGGGAAATATGGCGAAAATACTGTACGGCGAGCCGGTGGCGGAGGCGCTTTCGGCGGAGACGGCCGCGAGGGCGGCAAGGCTGAGAGCGCGCGGCGTGACGCCCACGCTGGCGATAATCAGGGTCGGGGAGCGGCCGGACGACATGTCATACGAGCGCGGGGCCGTGAAGCGCTGCCTGGCGCTGGGGATAGAGGTCCGGAAGTATGCGCTCAGGGCTGACGCCGCACAGGCGGAGCTCATGGCGGCGATAGACGGCGTAAACCGAGATGATGGCATACACGGCTGCCTGCTGCTGCGCCCGCTGCCGGGGCAGATGGACGAGCACGCCTCCTGCGAGGCACTCGCGGCGGAGAAGGACGTGGACTGCATCACCGCCGCGTCGCTCTGCGGGGTTTTTACGGGCGAAAAGTTGCGCTTTGCGCCGTGCACGGCCCGCGCGTGCATTGAAATGCTCGATTACTATGGGATCGCCATGGCCGGGAAGCGCGTCGCGGTCATTGGACGCAGCCTTGTTGTGGGACGGCCAGCGGCAATGCTGCTGCTTGAGCGCGACGCGACTGTGACCATCTGCCACAGCAAGACCCCGGACGCGCCCGCCATATGCCGGGAGGCGGACATACTCATAGCGGCCTCGGGCCGCGCGGGGCTTGTGGGCTC
>DVGA01000113.1 GCA_018712985.1 Candidatus Scatomorpha intestinavium | reverse complement strand
CCGAGCCGCCCGAGGTCGCGGCGGAGGATCCTGTCACGCAGGAGGCGCCTTCCCAGGAGGTCACCGGACCGGCGACGTATGCCTGGCCGCTCAGCGGCACGGTGGATGTTGGCTATATAATGGATTCGCTGGCGTATGACAAGACCATGGGCGACTGGCGGACGCACGACGGGCTCGATATCCTCGCCCCGCTGGGTGAACCGGTCAAGGCGATGGCAAGCGGAACCGTTACAAATGTATACGCCGACGGACTCTACGGAACCACGGTTGAAATAGACCACGGTGCCGGGATAGTGAGCATATACTCCAATCTGGCGGAGCTGCCGACCGTCGCGACAGGGGACAGCGTTTCCATGGGAGACACGATTGGCTCCGTCGGCACAACGGCGATCTGCGAGACGAATTCGCCGTACCACCTTCATTTTTCCATGCAGGTGAACGGGGAGAGCGTCGACCCGACCGAATACCTGCCGGTAAAGTAAAAAGCAAAAAGGCCCGAAAGGGCCTTTTTGCTTTATAGAAAGGTGCGTTTTCGGGCGCTGAGTACGGTGTTTTCGTCCGCTTTGCGGCAGACTGCCTCTATTTCTGAGTCCGGGAAGAGACGCTTCGCCGAGGCGGCGAGGCCTGGGTCGCGCCCGTCGAGCGTCAGGGCGGATATTTTAAGGCGGCCGGGCAGCAGCTCCGCAGCGTAATCGAGGAGGCTTGGAAGCAAGAAAAGGGCGGAATCGAGCTGCTCCATGAGCCGTTCGCGGCGGTTCAGGCGGCTTACCCGGTCAAGCCGCGGCGTGCAGCTCCCGCACGGGCAGGGGGCGGGCAGCAGCCGGGTGTAATCGCCTGTCCGGTAACGTATCAGCGGCAGGGCCTCCATATCGAGCGTCGTGATGACAAGCTCTCCCCACTCTCCCGCAGGGAGTGGAGAGCCGGCCGCGTCCACGATCTCCGCTATTATGTGATTGGCGCGCAGGTGCATCCCATCGTGCGCTGGGCAGGTCACCGCACCGCCGAGGCACATTTCCCGGGAGCCGTAGTGCGGGAAGAGCCGGGAGCTGAGCAGGGCCTCGATTTCGCTCACTACCCCCTCGGGGCAGGCGTCGCCGGATATCAGCGCGTGGCGGAGAGGCGGGAGACGGCCATTTAAGTTTACATAATATCTGAGCAGCGCGAGGAGCGGCACGGACATTCCGATGTACGCCTCTGGCTGCGCGGAGTCGAGCTCGGAGCACAGCTCGCCCAGGCTGCGGCCGGCGCCGGTGCGCAGTGCGGCGGCGCCGAGGCTTGCGACGGCTTCAGCTATCAGATCGCCGAGCCCGAAGGGGCCGGAAAAGGGCATGGCTATCATAACCGTGTCCCCGCTTAAGACAAATTCGCCAATCCCGGCGGCGAAAAAACCGACTGTGTGCTCTATATCCCGCCGGGTGTAAAAAACGCGCTTTGCCGGGCCGGTGGTCCCGCTGGTGGAGCCGCTGATGACGCGGCTCACCTCCGCCTGCGAGCACAGCAGCATGGAGGAAACGTTCTCTGCAAGCTGTTCCGCTGTGGTAAATGGCAGGGAGGCGAGCTCAGACAGGCTCTCGAGCCGGCAGGGGAGGGCTGAGTAAAAGCCGCCGCGCTCCCGCTCGCGGAGCAGAAGGGAATTGAGGCGCTCGAGCTGAAGGGATTCGAGGTTTTCCGGTGTGACCTCGCTCAGGCCCTCGAGCGAGCATATCCAGTTGTCGAGCCGCGAGCGCCTCATCGGCGGTAGAGCGCGCGGCCCGCGCTGTCCGTGAGGTTATAGGCGCAGAAGGGCACCATGCCGCGCTCGAGGTCGGCCTCGCATATATAGCAGCGGCGCAGGCGCTCAAGGTCGAGGTTCATCGCGTCCTGGAACAGCATCCCGGAGACTGTGAAGGTGTTGTCCCTCGCCTCGGCGAGGAACTTGTCAAAGCCGTCGGGCTCCGTATCGGGCTCCTCATGCGCGCCCCAATGCCCGGCGACAAAGTCCCGGGCCTCCGCGCTCTTTACGCAGCAGCCGCCGCGGCGGCGGGGGAGGGCCTTTATCGAGCCGTCCCTCGCCCGGCGATAGCTGGCGTGGAAGGAGCAGTACGCGCTCTCCGCCCCGCCGCCGGCGAAGTCCTCCGCGCGCATCGCCCCGCCGGTCTGGCGCTCGATTTCGGCCAGGACGCGTGGAATGGTGAGGCGGCGCTCCGGCTCGGGCAGTGAGCAGCGGCCGAAATAGCTTATGGGCTGTATGTGCACCCCGCGCACGGCTGGGAGCCGCTCGAGCGCGAAGCGCAGTATGTCGCCGAGCATGGAGTCGTTTACCCCGGGTGCGACGGTCGGCACGAGTACGACGGGCAGGCCAGCCCTGGCGCAGTTTTCCACGGCGCGGAGCTTGATGTCGAGCAGTTCCCGGCCGCGGAGGGCGCGGTAAACTCCGTCGTCGAGGCCGTCGAACTGCAAAAAGGCGCAGGAGACGCTCCCGCGGAGCAGCTTTTCCGCATACCCCTCCTCTTCGGCGAGACGGAGACCGTTTGTATTGAGCTGGAAATAAGTGAAGCCCCGCTCGCGGCCGAGGGCGACGATCTCGGGCAGGTCGTCGCGCACCGTGGGTTCGCCGCCGGAGAGCTGGATGTTGAAAGGGCCGCCGCGCTCGAGGAGCATGTCGTATAGACGCGCGATCTCGCCGTGTGTCAGGTCGCGGCCCTGCCCATCGCCTGCGGAGGCGAAGCAGACGGGGCAATGGAGGTTGCAGCGGTCAGTCAGCTCGAGCAGGGCGCAGCAGCCGGCGCTCTCGTGATTTTCACAGAGGCCGCAGGAATTAGGGCACCCCGCCGCGGCGGGGACGGTGACGGGCGGGCGGTTGCCGCCCTCTCCGGCCGTGTCCCACTTTAGGTAATCCACTATGCCGCCCTCCCAGAGGAGGACGTCAAAGCTGCCGTGTTCCGGGCAGGTCTTGCGCATGTGTATGTATCCGTCGTCGCCCACGCCGCGCTCCGCGGGGATGACCCGCAGGCAGACGGGGCATACGCTCTCCGTGGCGGAAAACACTCTCATCCCGGCAAACCTCCAAGAAACGCTTCAAACTCGCTCTTTGTCTGTTCAAAACTGCCTTCCGGGTAGCTGACCCTGAGGACGCTGCCGCCGAGGGCGCCTTTTATTACGACCCCGCCGCTCTCGGCGACGAAAACCGGGCGGCGCAGCTTTTCGTTGCGGCGTATTTTCCACTCCGGCGGGAGAAGCGCGGCAAAGGCCTTGCCGCTGACGGGGATCAGGTATTCATACGTCAGCGAGCCGGCAAAGCAGTTTTCGGTTTTTTTGCTCTCGAACTTCATGACAGGGCGGCCGAGAGGGCGGCGACGGTTTCTTCAACCTCGAGCTCCGTCGTAAAGCGCGAGAGGGAGAGCCGCACTGTCTCCGGGACGCCGAGGCAGCGGAACACGCGCGGGGCGCAGTGCAGCCCGGTGCGGCAGACTATTCCCGCGCCCTCGGAGAGCATGTAGCCTATCTCGGACGCCGGGACGCCGGGTACGGTGAAGCTCACGACGGGCGTGCACTCGCCCTCCGGCGCGATGACGCGCGCTCCGGCGGCGGCGAGCCCGGAGCGGAGCGCGGAGAGCAGTTCGAGCACCGCGGGGACGTCGCAGGGGTTCTCTTCCGCCCAATCGAGGGCGGCGAGCAGGCCGTGGAAGCCGGGCTCGTTGCCCGTGCCGGCTTCGAGATGCAGCGGCATCTCGTCCGGCATGTGGTCGAGGTCGCTCATCACGCCGGTGCCGCCGGTGAGATGGGGGCGGAGCTCAAGCCCGGGGCGGACATAGAGCCCGCCGGTGCCCTGCGGGCCGAGGAGGTATTTGTGGCCGGTGAAGGCGGCCATGTCCGCGCCCCAGTTCTCGAGGTCGACGGGCAGGAAGCCCGCCGTCTGTGAAAGGTCGACAAGCACGGCGGCTCCCGCGGCCTTTGCTGCGGCGCAGAGCGCCGCGGCGTCGTTCGCGGCGCCGGTGACATTTGAAGCGTGGCTGAACACGGCGAGACGCGGGCTGTGGCGCTCAAGGGCCTCCGCCCAGAGCTCTGTGGAGACGCGGCCGGTCTCGTCGGTTTCGAGGTAGACAACGTTGATTCCAACGCGGCGTGAGAGGTCGCTCAGCGGCCGGAGGACGCTGTTGTGCTCGGCTTCCGTCGTCAATACGGTGTCGCCCCCGGAGAGAGGGAAGCCGTAAATGGCGAGGTTCAGCGCGTAAGTGGCGTTGGGGCCGAGGGCGATATTTGACGGCGAGGAGACGCCGAGCAGCCGCGCGAGGCGCTCGCGCGCGGCGTCGAACACATCGAAGTTTTCAATTCCGCCGCGGTGCGCCGCGCCGGGGGAGGACGCCACCGCGCGCCAGACCGCTTCCGCAACGCAGGGGGGCTTTGGCCAGCTCGTGGCACCGTTGTTGAGATATATCACAGCACACCATTCCTTTCCAAAAGGTCGAAGCACTTTTCAAACACCGACTGGACAACCATGGGACAGCGCTGTATACGGTTCCGCGGGTCGCCGGCGAGTATGCAGCGGCAGCTTGCGCCGCCGTAGCCGGCGGTGTATCCGTCGAACCATTCGCGGAGGGAGGCGTACATCTCCTCAAGCTTGGGGTGGGGGAGCTCGTCCGGCTCGCCGCGGCCGGCGAAATAGGACAGAAGGCAGGCCCCGCCCGCGAGGGCGCCGCAGACGTCCCCGCCGCCGGCGATCCCGGAGCTTAGCCCGCCCATAGCGCGCACGAGGTCGGGGTCGGACTTCCCGTCCAGCTCGAGCGCGAGCGAGAGGAGAATCTGAGCGCAGTCGAAGCCATCGCGCGAGAGCTCGAGCATACGGTCGAATACGTCCATGTTGTGTGCCCTCCTTTGACTTTGCTATTTTTGAGTTTTCCTCATCACCGCGGAGACGTAGCGGCAGTTTTTGCCGCTGATACCCTCAGGCGGTGGCTGGACTTCGCCGCGCCATAGCGCCGCGATATAGTACTCGCGCCAGGCGGTGGTGATGTCCTCGGCCGCTTCAAGCGTGAAGCCGGCTCCGGCGGCAAGGCTTTTCAGCGCCGGAACGCCGCCGGGGACAACGTCGGAGTACATGAACACGCCGCCGCTGCGCAGCAGGGTATGCGCGGCGGAGAACGCGGCGGGCACATTGCCGGTGAGCAGGAGGGCGCACTGGCTGACTGCGGCGTCAAAGCTCCCAGGCGCGAACGGGGGAGACAGGATATCGCCGTGCTCCACGTCGGGGCCGGGCGAGAGGTCGATGCCAACGGCGCGATGGCCGAGCGAGCGCAGCAGACGGACGGTTTCACCGTCCCCCGCGCCGAGGTCGATTATTTCAAGCGGCGGAGCGATGCCCGCGAGCTCCAACAGGCGAAGCGTCGCCGCTTCGCCGCCGGGGTGGCGGTTCATTTGTCCTCCAGCACCTTTTCCACGGAGAGCACCTTGCCCATCGCAAGCTCCTCCGGGACATAGACGAAGCCGCATTTTGGGCAGACGGGGAGCTCCACAGGAAAGGCGTTGTCGAGATATCCAAACACGGCGTTGGCCTTTACAAGCGGCACGCCGCATTTATGGCATGTCAGCTTGCCCTCAGGGTCTATTACGTAATAGCTCTTTTCCTCGGCCATGCTTTCACCTCGTCTCAATAGTCATGCGGTGGCTGTACACGCGGTGGACAGTGTAGCCGTCCGCGTCCTCGGTAAACTTGACCCAGAACGTGACGTTGCCAATCCGCGCGCGGGTAACGAGCAGGCCGCTGTCGTTCTCCAAAACGGCCTCGCCGCTCTCCAGATACGCTTTCATAACACGCTGAACGTCTGTGTCCAGCACCATGCGCTGCTCCATGAGCGCGCGGGCCTCATCGGTTATGTCCAACCTGAAGCCGAGCGGTTCGTTTTTCACATCTTCACCCCAAATCCCGCGCAGGAGCGACTGCTTCAGGTACAGGCGGTTTCTGCGCTTTTCGCTTATTCCGGGCGTCTCCGACGCGCTGACGCCGTACACGAGCTCGAGCAGGTGCACGCTACGCGCCCCCTCGCGCGCAAGGCGGTCGCGGCAAGCCATGCAGTAGACGAGCTGCGGCTGCTCCGGCGGTCCGTTCAGGCAGGACCGGGCGAGCTCGGAGGCGACGGGCGGGTTCGCGTACGACACAAGGCCGCCGTAGCCGCAGCAGGGGGAGCGGTCGCCGCTCCATTCGCCGTCCGCAAGCTCGAACCCAAGGCGGCGCGCGAGCTCGCGCACGGCCTGCTGCGTGTGCTCGTCTCCGCGCGCGCCGCAGGAGTCGTGCAGCGAGGCGCACGTCCCGGCGTAAGAGGCCGTTTCCGGCAGTCCGGTCTTGAGCAGCACGTCCCATATCCCGCGGACGGGGGAGAGGCTTATATTGCGCAGCGTGACGGAACAGGTCGGGCATCCGGCTATGATTTCCGGGTTGCCGAGGCCCTCGAGCGACGAGCGGAGCAGTTCGTCAGTCTCGGTGGTGAGCTCGGTGCGCCCGGCCCAGCGTGAAATCGCTCCGCAGCAGCCGAGCAGCAGCGCCACACCGCCATCGAGCCGGGAACACAGGTCCGAATACGCGCGCATGACTACCTCCGGCGCGATCGCGGCCGTCTGGCAGCCGGGGAAAAACACATACCTGCACTTTTCATACCCGGGCTGGGGCCGGCAGAGAAAGGCCTCACCGTTGGAGAAGATCTGGTCGTACAGCGCGAATTCGTGCACTGCAAGGCTCATTTTACCCGTCGCAACCATGTTTTCCCGCGCGGAAAGGCAGATTTCCGTCATGTCGTACCCGTTCGGGCAGGTGACGGTGCACTGCCCGCAGAGGGCGCAGGAATTCAGCGCCCTGTTCATCATGTGGTCGCCCATTATTATGCCGGCGTTGTTGTATATCTCCCGCGTTAGTATGCGGGGGAACTTGTTGAAGTGCCGGAGGTAGGCGCAGCCCTTCAGGCATTCCACGCATTCGCACTGTATGCAGCGCGCGGCTTCGGCTTTTGCCTCCTCAGGGCCGTAGCCCTCCGCGGACTCGGGTTCGCGGCGCGAAGGCGCGGCGGAGCTCAGATCGGTGTACAGGCGGCTTTCAACTGCGCCCTCCTCGCCGCGCATTGTGGCGGGATCCATGCCCTGGGCGAGCCTGTCCGCGGAGACGCCGGCCCTTCTGGCGTCGTACAGCGCAGCGAGCACCCCGGATTCGCCGCCGCAGCGGGCGAGTGCCCCGATGCTGGGACACAGCAGGGTTACGGGGTCGGGCTCCTCGCCGGGGGAGACAAGCTGCAGGTATTCGCGCGAGACGCACAGCAGGTCGTATTTGCCGCGCTCGGCCGAAAAGAGCTCCGGCGTGAGCCCGGCGGAGTACCTGATTTCCAGATCCATGCCGTTCAGGCGGTCCGCCTCGGCGTCGAGATCCCCGCCGCTGAGGAAGGGGGCGCAGTTCAGCATGAGCTCGCGCGCGTCCTTTTCGCGGACGTAAAAGACCGTAGGATAGCTCTTCCTGGCAAGCTCCGCCGCCGTTACGAGCGTGAAGAGCTCCGAGCCGAAGACCGCCGCGGTCTTTTTCTTTTTGAATTTCAGCATGCCGCGGCCGGTTTTGGGCGCGCCGAGGCGCATTGCCGCGCGCTCAAGGGCGGGAAAGTTCAGCCCTTCTCCGCCGGGCAGCTCGCCGAGGCGGCACGAGGATGAGCACGGCGCACCGCAGCCGCAGGCGAGGATGATGGGGAAGGGCGTTATGCGCTCGAGCATCGCGCGGGCCGCCGTGAAGTCTCCCTCTGCGCACAGGCGAGCGAATTCACGCGCGTCCAGCTTTAGCGGGCAGGCCGCGCTGCAAAAGGCGGGCTGCTCGTGGACGCAGAGGGCCTCGCGCCGCTCGAGTTCCTCCTTAGTGTAGAGCTGTTTGGTCCTATAGGCCCTTGTGGAGCGTTCGGTGAAGTCCATTTATCTCCCTCCGGGGATGCTGTAACATATTTGAGCGGGAAGCGTCCACATTCCGCCTGGGCGGCGCGGACGGAGAATATTCCAAAAAACTGTTCCATTATGGGTGGCGGTGAGATATAATCAGATGTAATGAGCCTGAAAGGGGGCAGCTTATTTGAAGGTGAAATACATCAACCCCGGCGTGGAACAGATGATTGACAGCATAATTGGCTTCCAGAGCGAGGGTGAAAGCGAATTCTGGTCCGGCGCGCTCTATCATTTTTATCCGCAGATAGACAGAGATTACGCCCAGAGCCTGCCGTTTCCGGAGCGGAAGCGCTATATTGAGAGTGCAATTAGGGCGATTTACGCCGAAGCGGAACCGGAAATCAACAGGAAGGCCGCAATGTATAACAGATATTGGGCAGAGTGCGAGGCGCAGATTGCCGGCGCGCTGTCCGACGCCTTCGGCGTGGACTGCACGAGCAGGTACAACGGGATAACGGCACGAGTGGGGCTCAACCCGGTGTCGCCGAGGTATTTGCGGGAACAGGCTTTCGATATTTTTTATCTGAACAGCGAAAAGGGCGCCATAGGGTTGAGCATACACGAAATAATCCATTTTGTGTGGTTCGACGTCTGGCATAAGCTGTTCGGCGACGGCTTTGAGGAGTACGAGCGGCCAAGCCTGAAGTGGATACTGAGCGAGATGGTTGTTGAATCCATTATGAGGGACCCGAGGCTCAGCTCAATAAACCCGTATTTCCCGCGCGAGAACGGCGGCGGCTGCATTTACCCCTATTTCTTTGACATGAGGGCCGGGGACGGGCTGATACTTGAAACGCTGGACAGGATATACAGAAGCGAAGACATACAGGATTTCATGCGGGACAGCTACGCATACTGCCTTGAACATGAGCGGGAAATCCGCTCGCACATCGAAGCTGCCGAGTCCGGCGGAGTTTGACAGAAAGGAAGAAAAATATGCTTATCAGGCAGGAGAGACCCGGGGATCACGGACAGGTCTATGAGCTCATAAAAGCTGCCTTTGCCGGGGCTGAGCACGCCGACGGAAACGAACAGGACCTTGTAAACGCCCTGAGGAAGGGCGGAGCATTTATCCCGGAGCTTTCGCTCGTGGCGGAGGAGGACGGCGGGATAGTGGGGCACATACTGTTCACAAGGGCCGCTGCCGGGGGAGAAACCGTGCTTGTGCTCGCGCCGCTTTCCGTCCGGCCGGACTGCCAGCGGCGGGGCATAGGCACCGCACTGATGAAGGAGGGGCACAGAATAGCCCGGGAATTGGGCTATGGCTATTCAACTGTGCTCGGCAGCACGGAGTACTATCCGCGCGTGGGATATGTCCCTGCGGAGGAGCTCGGAATCGCCGCGCCGGAGGGGATACCCGCCGAAAACCTCATGGCCATAAGGCTGCGGGAGGACGCGCCGCCGGTGAGCGGGGTGCTTGTCTACGCCGCCGAGTTCGGGATGAACTGAGGCGGGGCGAGTCAGTCGGCTGAGTTCCAGAATTCAATCTTGCACACCATGCCGTCGGCGTCGAGAATAAAGTGCGTTATTGTTTTGCTGTCGCTGAACATTATATCGGGGCCGCCCCTGTTTTCGTCCATGGCGTTCCACGAGCCGAGGAGGCCGGCAACCCCGCCGTATAAGGCGTGATGTTCCTCTGCGTCCGAAGGCTCGGGCACGTTCGAGGGGAAGCTCGCGAGCACGTCCTCGCCGCTGCTGCCTATGCCGACGCCGCGCACCTTGAAGGGGAATTCGGGCGACTCCGTGACGAACCCGCCGAGCCTGAGCAGCGCGTCGCCAAAGGTGTCATACATGACTTGCGAGCCCATGTATTCGTACACTGCGCCGCTCACGCCGTCCTCGACGTACGAAACCGGCGTCACCCCCGGCGTGGCTTCCCATTCGGCGCGGGTTATGATTTCCGGCAAGGGCAGCGAAATCTCGTCATTATAGGGCATGTCGCGGTGCGCGCGCAGCGCCTCATCGCGCGTTATGGCAGTGAAGCGCGCCGGCCTCGGCGTGTCCGAGGCGTCGTAATACTCGAGCGCGAGCGTTTCGCCGTCCACGCTCGCCGCGGCCTCGCTATCGGTGAAGCTGTTGCCAACAATGTCGTCCCAGCCGGTGTTGAACTCATCGGTCCGGCAGTTATACCAGCATTTGAACTGCCCGTTCCCGGCCATCAGAAGCAGGGACTGTCCGCTGTCGCCGAAGGGCTCGGCGAGCCAGTACGACTCCGGCTCAAATCCGGTGTCCGGCAGGATCATCGTGTCCGGTACGGGGCGCCGGGACGCCTCTTCGGGCGAGACGGTCACGGCCGGCGAAGGCGTGGGCTCAGGCGCTGTCGGATCCCCAGATGTGGCCGGGAACGTCTCTGCGGACGGAGGCAGGGCCGGCGTCCCGGATGCCGCCTGTTTGCCGCAGGCGGCGAGGAGGAACAGGGCCAGTATCAGCGGGATTATACGTTTCACAGCGCGCACCTCGCTTTTGCAAATGGGGAAGGCATATGCCTTCCCCATTTTATCACAGGTTGCGTATGATTAAAAGAGTTACTCCTTTACCTGCTGGAGGGCCGCAAGGACGACCTCGGGCAGGGCGGGGACGCGGGTGATGCGCGCGCCGGTGGCATTGTATATGGCGTTCAGGATGGCCGGGTGAGGGGCATCCAGCGGGGCCTCGCCGCAGCCGGAGGCACCGTACGGGCCGTTCGGGCGCGGGTGGTTCTCCTGATATACGAGCTCGATGTCGTCAGGCGCGTCGTTCGGGTACGGTATGCCGCACTTGAGCAAGGTTGTGTGCTTCTTGAGGTCCTCGAAGTCCTCCGTGAGAGCCAGGCCGATGCCTTGGACAAGGCCGCCGTAGAAGTTGCCGTCGACGGCGAGCTTGTTGAGGATGGTGCCACAGTCGGCCACGGCGGTGAATTTTTCGACCTTGACCTTGCCGGTCTCGGTGTTGACCGCGACCTCAGGCAGGAAGATGGTGTACATGTAGCTCGGGAACGGGTCGCCCTGGCTGGTGGCCTGGTCGAGCGCGACGGAGGCGGTATAGGTGTAGACGCCAACGGCGTGGGTGTCGATGCCCTCGGCCTTCATCTCGTCATAGGTGCGGTAAGTCCCGTCCGGCTTGCGCATGGCCTTGAGCAGGTTCTCGCAGGCGAGCTTGGTGGCGGAGCCGGTCATGACCGTGGAGCGGCTGCCGCCGGCGGGGCCGGAGTTCGGGGTGAGCTTGGTGTCGCAGAGCTCGAGGTGGATCATATCCGGCGTGAAGCCCGCCTGGCGGAGCGTCTCGTGGCCGGCGGTGAGCGTCGCTATATCGGCGCCCTGGCCGTGGTCCTCCCAGGAATTGCGCAGCGTGACCGTGCCGTCCGGGTTCAGGTCAGCCCAGCACTCGGAGACGTCCGAGTTGTCGAGGCCGCAGCCATAGACGCCGAGGGAGACGCCGATGCCGTACTTTATCTTGCCGTCGGAGGCCGCGTTCTTTTCCGCGATGCGCTTCTTGGCCGCCTCGTAGTAGGGCCGGGCCAGGTTGAAGAGATCCTCCTCGCAGTAGACGTCCGGGCGGCAGCCGTTCGGGGTGCGGGAGTCGTCGGATTCCTTATAGCAGTTCATTGCGCGGAACTCGAACGGGTCGATCCCGAGCTTCGCGGCCATGATGTCCATGGCGATGTCGCTGCCCATGAAGGACTGAGGCGAGCCGTATGCCCTGAAGGCGCTGCCCCAGGCGTGGTTGGTGAACACGGTGGTGCTCTTGTTGCGGATGGTCGGGATATCGAAGCCGGCGCCGACGAACTGGCTCAGGCGGTGCGTCAGCAGGTCGCCGAACTCGGAGTACGGTCCGTGGTCGATGTAGTTGTCGCCCCACAGAGCGAGAACCTTGCCATTGTCGTCCGCGGCGAGCTTGATGTGCATGAAGCCGGGGCTGCGCTTGCCGGTGTAGGTGATGGACTGGTACATGTTGAAGTTGAGCGAGACCGGGCGCTGGCACACAAGGGCTGCGACGCCGAGTATTGCCTCGTTAGTGGGGGAGAACTTGTAGCCGAAGGTGCCGCCGGCGCGGTTCTGCACCAGGCGCAGCTTGTCGAGCGATACGCCGATGCCGTCCGCAATCATGGGAAGGTGGAGGTGTATGCCGATGCTCTTGGAGTGGACGGTGAGCATTCCGTCCTCGTCAATGTAGGCGTAGCCGTTGTCGGGCTCGAGGTAGAGGTGCGGCTGGCGCGAGCAGTAGCTCTCGACCTCTATGACGTTCGGCGCGCTGTCGAAGTCGAAGTCGGGGCCCTTTATGCAGTTCGTCTCATAATAGGCGTTCGGTGTGCCGGGGTGGATCTCGATCGCGTCGGGCGCAAGGGCCTCCGGCACGCTCATATAGGCGGGGAGCACCTCAAGATCGACCTTGACGTGCTTGGCGGCCTCGCGCGCGTGCTCCTCGGTGTCCGCGGCGACTATCGCTATGGCGTCGCCGTACTGGAAAACCTTCTCGTCGCAGAGGATCGGGCGGTCCCAGCCGTCGCACTTGTTGTTCAGCGGCAGCATGACGAGGCCGTTGATGCGGTTCTTGCCTGGGACGTCCTTGGCGGTGATAACCTTGAAAACGCCGGGCATTTTTTCGGCCTCGGAGGTATCGACGCTCTTGATGTTGGCATGGGACACCTCGGCCTGCACAAGGGCGAGGCGGAGGGTGTAATCCGGCATGTGCAGGGCCTCGTCCGCGCCGAAGTCCCAGGTGCCGGTGACCTTCATTGCGGCGGAGGGACGCTCAAAGGTGGTGCCGATTATGACGTTGTCGGTCGGCTTGAAGAGCAGGTCCTCCTTGCTCATTTCGCCGCGCATGACGGCCGCGGCGGCCATGGTCGCGTCGATGAGGGGCTTATAGCCGGTGCAGCGGCAGAGGTTGCGGTTCTTGTTGAACCAGTCGCGGACCTCCTCGCGCGTGGGGTTCGGGTTCTGGTCGAGCAGCACCTTGGCGCTGACAATGAAGCCCGGCGAGCAGAAGCCGCACTGCGCCCCGCCGTACGCCATCCAGGCGACCTGAATGGGGTGAAGGTTGTTCACTGTGCCAATGCCCTCGATAGTCGTGATCTCGGCATAGTCACGTAACTTGACGACCTTGGTTATGCAGGCCTTGGTGACCTTGCCGTCCACAATGACGTTGCACGCGCCGCAGTGGCCCTGGCCGCATCCGATCTTACATCCGGTGAGCAGCAGGCGCTCGCGCAGTATCTTGGCGAGGGTTTCTGTCCCGTCGATGACGAGTTTGCGCTCCACACCGTTGATCATCAGGACCTTTTTGATCATGTGATAGCCTCCTTCTAATCCATTTCGTTTATCCTTTTATCTTCACGCGCTTGCATGTCCAAACGCGAGCTTTACTCCTGGGAAGGTTTGTGCTATTATGATAACTGCAATATCAGGGTGACGGGGGAGAGAAAATATGGATAAAATTACCGAGATACGCGCCTCAGAAGTGACAATAGAGGTCACGGACGAGCGCACCGGGCAGGTATTCCGGCGCACTCTGCCGATGGACTATCTCGAGACCGCAAGCGGGGTGCGCCTGTCGGGCGAGGACGCCTCCGGAAAGCCGTCCGAAATTGTTTTCTTTTCCCGCGCAGGCATGTCAAGGCTGCGCGATATGACCGGCGGAGGGGCGGATTCCGACCCCTGCGGGGGACATTCTTTCTAAAGCTGCGCCGCGGCGCGCTTTAACTCTTTCTACTGCTAATATATACTCTCAAAATAAGAGCGTCAAATTGTTTTATTTTGCAAGTCGTTATTCCGGCAAAGTGTTGATAATGCTTGATTGACCGCCGGATTTCAAAGTCGGAGGTGGATGAAAATGGAGACCGGAGCGGTGGTTGTCGCCGCGGGGATGAGCTCGCGCATGGGAGATTTCAAGCCGATGCTGAGCATTGGGGAGATATCCGTCGCGCAGCGTGTGGTGGCTACCCTGCGCCAGGCAGGCGCCGAGCGCGTCGTGGTAGTCACCGGGTATAACGCCGACGAGCTTGAGCGCCATCTGTCGAAGAGCGGGGCGGTTTTCGTCCGCAACGAGGAGTACCGCACCACGGAGATGTTCGACTCGGCGCTGATAGGGCTGAAATATATACGCGGGAAGTGCGACCGGATACTTTTCACCCCTGTGGACGTGCCGCTTTTCACGGCGGCGACGGTCAGGGAGCTGCTCGATTCCGGCGCCGAGCTCGCGTGCCCCGTCTGCGGCGGGCAGCGGGGGCACCCGATACTGATGTCGCCCGATGTGGTTGACCGGCTCCTCCGCGACAGCGGCGAGGACGGGCTGAAGGGCGCGCTCGGCCGCTGCGGTGTGCCGATGACGCTGGTGGACGTGCCGGATCCGGGCATACTGCACGACGCGGACACGCCGGAGGACTACAGGCAGCTGCTTGAGCTGCACAACAGCCAGCTCGTGCGGCCGGTGCTTCAGGTTTCAGTGGCGCGGCAGCTCACGTTCCTTGACGGGCGTGTGGCCATGATGCTGCAGCTCATCGGGGAGACCGGCTCCGTCCGCGAGGCCTGCCAGAGAATACAGATGAGCTATTCCTCCGGATGGAACGCCATAAGGACGCTTGAAAACGAGCTTGGCTTCACCGTCGTCAGCCGGACGCAGGGCGGCGCGCGCGGCGGCAGCAGCTCCATTACAAAAGAGGGGGCAGAGCTGCTGAAGCGCTACGAGGGTTTCAGGCGAGAGCTGTGCGCGGAGGCGGACAGGCTCTTTGAAAGATACTTTGCCGGCATGTTCGGCGACGGCGGCAGCGCGGCTGCCGCGGAACATTTCGAAAAGGAAGTGTGAGTTTTATGAGGGATATGTTTAGGACCATGGCTGAAAAGCTCTCCGCCGGGGAGGACATAGTGCTCGTTTCCGTGGTCGCCTCCTCGGGCGCGACGCCGCGCGGGGCCGGCGCGAGGATGCTTGTCGGCAGGGAAGGGCGCATCTGCGGCACGATAGGCGGCGGCGCGGTGGAATACCGCTCCGAGCACATAGCGGCCGAGGTGCTTGAGGAGAAAAAAAGCGGGAGCCACGACTTCTCCCTTACAAAAAACGACGTGCAGAACCTCGGCATGATCTGCGGCGGGGACGTAAAGGTATATTTCAGGTACATCCCCGGCGGGGACAGCGAGACGCTCGAGCTCGCCGCCGAGGCTGAAAGGCGCTTCGCGGAAGGGCACGACATGTGGCTGCTGAGCGAGATCTCCGACGGGGGCCGGCTGAGCATTTACTCGGCAGGCGGCGGGTTTTTCCCGTATGAGCCGCCCGAGTGGACTAAGGAGCTCATGTCCCGCAAGCCGAAGAGCGCAAACAGGGACGGCAGGGAGTTTTACGCCGAGCAGATAAACTCCTCGGGCCGCGTATACGTTTTCGGATGCGGCCATGTGGCGCAGGAGCTGGTGCCGGTGCTCGCGCATGTGGGCTTCCGCTGCGTGGCGATGGACGACAGGCCGGAATTTGCGAGCGCGGAGCTCTTCCCCTCGGCGGAGGAGGTGCTGCTCATAGATTTCGAGCGTGTGGCGGACTATGTGGACATCGGGCCGGAGGACTATGTCTGCATAATGACCCGCGGGCACGCCTTCGACACCGTGGTGCAGGCGCAGGCGCTGAGGACACCGGCCTGCTATATAGGCGTCATCGGCAGCAGGCACAAGGCCGCGGGCGTCCGCGCCGTGCTGAAGGGCCAGGGCTTCACCGATGAACAGCTTGACCGCATTGTCACCCCGATAGGGCTCGAGATAAAGGCGGAGACCCCCGCAGAAATTGCAATTTCCATTGCCGGGCAGCTTATACTGCACCGCGCGGAGAGGAACGCGATGTGAAAAAGAGGATTTTCCTGATCGGGCCGGAGGCCTGCGGGAAAACCAGCCTCATCTCCGGGGCCGTCGGCTCGGAAATTCGCCGGGCCGGCGGCCTCGTGCTGCGGCACATGGGAGGAGGGCTGGAGATATTCTCCCCCGCGGAGTGGGAGCGGCGGCGCTTCGCCGGGCCGGGGCCGGAACTCTCCGCGCACTGCGCCGGGCTGCTTGCCAGGGCCTCGTCAGCGCCTTTCGCCGTTATCGACGGCCTCGGCGGGGCGGAGCTTGAGGAAGCCGAGCTATATGAGGCGCTGGTGAGGTTCCTTTTTTCCGGAACGCCCTGCGCGGGCGCGCTCGAGCCGCCTGCGGGCGAGGAGGGCGCGCTGCTGCGCGAGCTGCTCACTTCCGACCCGGATACGATGCTGCTTGAGACAAGCGGCAGGTACGACGTGAACGCAGAGGGCGCGCTCAGGCACTGGGCGGAGGAGTATGTGTTCGCGCCGGCGAGCACAATAAGCTGGTGAATGGGACGTGTGCGGGATTTCAAGCGTTTCCGGGCTTGAAGGGCTTGACTTTATATTGTATAATAATTAAGATAACCTAACGCGGCTCCGCCGCCGAACTACACTGCTGCCTGCAGCATGAAGCCTGGTGTCACAATGAAGCAGAAAAAGAACGGGCCCGTAAGGGCTGACGAAGAGCGCATTGGCGCGGAAGCCGCCATAGACGGCGCCGCCGTGCGGCCCGATAAGCGGAAAAATGAGCAGAAGGAGAGCCTGCGCGGCGAAATCTATGACTGGATACAGTGCATAGTCGCGGCGCTTGTTGTCTGTGTGCTGCTTTTTTCCTTCGCCGTGAGGCTGGTCGACGTTGTCGGCAACTCGATGTACCCCACACTGGAAAACGGAGACAAGGTTATAGTGTCGAACCTGTTCTATGAGCCTCAGCAGGGGGACATAATCGTTTTCCGCAAGGACGAGTACAGGCCGGAGCCGCTTGTCAAGCGCGTAATAGCTGTCGGAGGGCAGACAGTGGACATAGACTTCGACCTTGGGATCGTGTACGTGGACGGCGTGGCACTCGACGAGCCGTATATAGCCGAGCTGACTACGGATCCGATCGACTTCTCAGGACCTGTAGAGGTGCCGGAGGGCCATGTTTTCGTCATGGGCGACAACAGAAACTACTCGACCGACAGCCGTTATTCGCAGATAGGCTGCGTGGATGTGCGCAGCATAATGGGGAAGGTGTATTACACCGTGTTCCCGATCAAGAACTTTGGAAACGACTATGACGGATAATCAGTATCAAAAAATAGATATACACTGGTTCCCCGGCCACATGACCAAGGCCGGGCGGATGATCGAGGAAAACGTCTCGATGGTGGACGCAGTGTGCGAGCTTATCGACGCGCGCATACCGGCCGCGAGCCGGAACCCGGACATCGACCGCCTCTCGGCCGGGAAGCCGAGGCTCGTAATCATGAACAGGGTGGACCAGGCCGACCCGGCCGCCACGACCGAATGGAGGGCCTATTTCCGCTCGCAGGGCCTCGCCGTGCTGGAGACGGACGCGCGCTCCGGCAAGGGCGTGAGGGATTTCCCCTCGGCCGTGCGCGCGCTGCTCAGCGACAAGATCGCCGCCTGGGAGGCGAAGGGCCAGGGCACAAGGCCGGTCAGGGCCATGGTGCTGGGCATACCTAACGTGGGCAAGTCCACATTTATAAATAAGCTTGCCGGGCGGAAGGCCGCGGCGGTTTCCGACCGCCCCGGCGTCACCCGGGGCAGGCAGTGGATAAGCGTGGACCGCTCGCTCGAGCTTCTGGACACTCCGGGCATACTCTGGCCGCGCTTCGACTCGCAGGAGGTGGGCGAGCTGCTCGCAGTCACCGGGGCGGTGAAGGACGACGTGCTCGACAGGGAGGCGCTGGCCGCCAACCTGCTCGTGCGGCTGCGCTCGCTGTATCCCGAGGCCATCGCGCAGAGATACGGCCTGACTTCGCAGGACGCCCCCGGCTGGGAGCTGCTTGAGGCCGCGGCAAAGCGCCGCGGGTTCCTCGCCGGACGCGGGGAATATGACACCGAACGCATGTCCGCCGTGTTGCTTGACGAGTTCCGCGGCGGGAAGCTCGGCAGGATGACGCTGGAGAGACCGGATGAAAAACTCAGCTGAAAAGGATCTTTGGGAATATGAAAGGGCGGTTTACGCCGAGGGGTTTGGGCGGATCTGCGGCGTGGACGAGGCTGGGCGCGGCCCGCTGGCCGGGCCGGTGTGCGCCGCGGCGGTGACACTGCCGGAGGGGCTCGTGATAGCCGGGCTCGACGACTCCAAAAAGCTCACCGAAAAGCGCCGCGAAAAGCTCTATGACGAGATCGTCGAAAAGGCCCTCGACTGCTCCATAGCCTTTGCCTCGGTGGAGGAGATTGAGGAGCTCAACATACTCGGCGCCACGTACCTTGCGATGAACCGGGCGATTTCCGGGCTGAAGAGCGCGCCGGAGCTCGCCCTGATTGACGGCAACCGCTGCAACGGCATCGAGAGCCCGTGCCGCTGTGTCGTGGGCGGGGACGGGCTCTGCGCGGACATAGCCGCGGCGTCCATCCTCGCAAAGGTTACGAGGGACAGGTACATGCTGAAAATGGCTGAAGAGTATCCCGGCTACGGCTTCGAAAAGCACAAGGGCTACGGGACGGCGGCACACTACGCCGCGATAAGGGAAATGGGGCCCAGCAAAATCCACCGGCTCTCTTTCCTCCGTAAAATGCACTGATGGACAGGCGCAAGCTGGCCGGAAGGAGCGGCGAGGCCGAGGCCGCAAAATATCTCCGCTCGCGCGGCTATGAGCTGCTCGGCATGAACTATGCCTGCCGCGGAGGGGAGATCGACATCATCGCCGCCAGGGACGGCTTTGTGGCATTCGTGGAGGTGAAGCTCCGCGCGGACGCGTCCTTTGCCGAGGCGAGGGAGTTTGTAACCCCCGCCAAACAGCGCAGGATAAAGACTGCCGCGCTCACCTGGCTCTCGACGCGGGAGTGCGCGCTGCAGCCGCGGTTTGACGTGATAGAAATATACACCCGGGGAGGGGAGCTCAGGCTCAACCACCTCGAGAACGCATTTGAGTGAGGTGCATTTTATGGAATACCTGAGCACAAGGGGAAACAGCGAGCGCGTGACCGCCGCGGAGGCCATCTCGCGCGGGCTCGCGCGAGACGGGGGACTCTATGTCCCGGACGTGCTGCCAACAGTGAGCGCGGAGGAGCTGCGCGAAATGTGCTCCATGCCCTACCGCAAGCGCGTCGAGCGCATCATGCGCCCCTTCCTGCCCGAGTTCACGGAAGAGGAGATCGAGGCGCTGTGCTCCGCGGCGTACGGGGACAACTTTGACGACGCCGCGATCGCGCCGGTGCATTTCACCGACGGGAGGACGGGGTATCTCGAGCTCTGGCACGGGCCGACGTCCGCTTTTAAGGACATGGCGCTGCAGATGCTGCCGAGGCTGCTTGTCTCGTCGCTGAAAAAGTGCGGCGAAAAGCGCGGCGTGTGCATACTCGTCGCCACGAGCGGAGATACGGGCAAGGCCGCGCTCGAGGGCTTTGCGGACGTTGAGGGTACGAAGATACTCGTCTTTTACCCGAATGGCGGCGTTTCGGACGTTCAGCGCCTGCAGATGGTGACTCAGCAGGGGGCAAACGTCGGTGTCTGCGCCGTGGAGGGAAATTTTGACGACGCACAGACCGGCGTAAAGCGCATTTTCTCCGACGCGGCCTTCGCCGCGGAGATAGATAAGCGCGGCTGGTTTTTGTCGTCCGCCAACTCCATCAACTGGGGCAGGCTGCTGCCGCAGATCGCCTATTATTTCTCCGCCTACTGCGAATTCGTAAATTCCGGGCGGATAAAAATGGGGGACGCGCTGGACTTCTGCGTGCCGACGGGAAATTTCGGCAATATACTCGCCGGCTGGATCGCCAAGCGCATGGGGCTGCCTGTGGGCAAGCTTATCTGCGCCTCGAACGCGAACAATGTGCTCACAGATTTCATCCACACCGGCGTATACGACAAGCGCCGCACCTTCCACGTGACGGACTCGCCGTCGATGGACATCCTCGTATCGAGCAACCTTGAACGGCTGCTGTATTTCATGACGGGCGACAGCGCAAAGGTCGCCGGCTGGATGGCGGCACTCGGCTCTGAGGGGCACTATGACGTGGGCGAGGAGCTGCGCGAGAGGATAGGCGGGGACTTTGCCGCCGGCTACTGCGGGGACGCGGAGACGGAGGGCGAAATCGCGCGCATCTGGCGCGAATACGGCTACCTTATCGACACGCACACGGCTGTGGCCTCGCGCGTGCTCGCGGCCACGAGGGCCGCGGGGGAGCAGAGCGGGGCCTGCTGCGTGGTTTCCACCGCGAGCGCTTATAAATTCTGCTCCGCGGTGCTCGCGGCGCTCGGCGAGAAGACCGACGCGCCGGGCGTGGAGCTCATCGGCAGGCTTGAGGCCGTAACCGGCGTGAAGGCGCCGGAGCAGCTCGCCTCCCTCGCTGGGCGCGAGGTGCGCTTCGACGGCTGCACGCGGCCGGAGGGCATGCCCGGCGTGGTCGGCGCCTTTCTCGGCTGATATGTAGGAGGGCGGCTTCCGCCGCCCGAAGGTTCAGCCGTTTTTGGGCCTGAAGGTGGTGCAGCAGGTCTCGCCGGTGCTCCTGGCGCGCTTGCCGTCCACCTTGATGTGCTCGGCGGTGCAGCTGTCGGACTCGCCGTGATAGCTGCAGTTGGCGGCGTCGCAGCCGATGGTTGCGCTCTTGCCGTTAGTACGCCTGATATTCTCGCTCATGTCAGAGCCTCCCTGTACAGATTGGGCTTTGCCCGTGTCTATTATCTGCACCCGGCGGGGAGTATATTCGGAGGTGCTCTTAGTTTTGGCGCTGTACGCTATAGGTGACCTGCACCTCTCGCTGGGCGGCGACAAGCCGATGGACGTATTTGGCGGCAGGTGGCAGGGCTATGTGGAAAAGCTAAAAAAGGGCTTTGCGGATTTGACTGCGGACGACGTGACCGTCCTCTGCGGCGACCTCTCCTGGGGCATGTCCCTCGAGGCGGCGAGGGAGGACTTCCTCTTTATTTCGCGCCTGCCGGGGAGGAAGATAATCCTGAAGGGCAACCACGACTACTGGTGGAGCACCGCGGCCAAGGCGTACAGATTCTTTGCCGAAAACGGGATCGACAGCATCGAGATACTGAACAACAACTGCCTCTTTTACGGGGACACGGCCATCTGCGGGACGCGGGGCTGGTTCTATGAGGAGGAGCGCGGCGGGGCGCACGACAGGAAGATAATGCTGCGAGAGGTGGGGCGGCTCGAGACCTCGCTGAAATGCGCCGGGGAGAGCGAAAAGCTCGTTTTCCTGCACTACCCGCCCAAATACATGTCCTACGAATGCCCGGAGATACTCGAGCTGCTCGAGCGCTACAATGTGCGCGGCTGCTACTACGGCCACATACACGGCAGGGGAATCGCCTCCGCTTTTGAGGGCCGGCTCGGAGGAACGGAGCTCCGGCTCGTCTCCGCGGACGCGGTGGATTTCCGTCCGGTGAGAATAATGGCCTGAATCCGCCCCAAAAAGGCGAAAACAGCGTTGCTTTTGCGCGGGTAATCTGCTATAATACCTGCGCTGCTTATATACCCGATTAACATAGAAGGAGTTTGAGCCCCATGACAGTCAAGAATGTTGAAAAGAAAGAAAACAGCACGGCGATTTTCCAGGTCGAGATAGACAAGGACGCCTTTGAGAACGCCATAAACAGCGCATATAAGCGCCTGAAGGGCCAGATATATGTCGCCGGCTTCCGCAAGGGCAAGGCGCCGCGCGCGGTGATAGAGGGAATGTACGGCCACGACATCTTCCACGAGGAAGCAGTGCAGATACTTGCGCCGGACGCATTCGAGGAGGCTGTCAAGGAAGCGGAGCTCGAGCCCGTGGGCGCCCCCGCCATCGCTGACTTCAGCGCCGGAGAGGACGGGAGCCTGACCATCACCTTCACCACCGAGATTTATCCCGAGGTCACCCTCGGCCAGTACCGCGGCCTTGAGGCGCCCTACACCGAGCCCGCCGTAAGCGACGAGGACGTTGACGCCGAGATCGAGCGCGAGCGCAAGAACAGCGCCCGCTACGTGGACGTGGACCGCCCGGTGCAGAAGGGCGACACCATCGTGTTCGATTTCGAGGGCTTCGTCGACGGCAAGCCCTTCGACGGCGGAAAGGCCGAGGACTACAGCCTTGAGGTCGGCTCCGGCATGTTTATCCCCGGATTTGAGGACCAGCTCGTTGGCATGGAGGCCGAAAAGGACGGCGAGGTCAACGTCACCTTCCCAGAGCGCTACAGCGAGGAGCTCGCCGGAAAGGATGCCACCTTCAAGGTGAAGATCCACGCCGTGCGCGAGCCGCAGCTCCCCGAGCTCGACGACGAGTTCGCTAAGGATGTCTCTGAGTTCGACACCTTTGAGGAGTACAAAAACAGTGTGCGCGAGAAGCTGCT
>DVGA01000112.1 GCA_018712985.1 Candidatus Scatomorpha intestinavium | reverse complement strand
CGTCCTCCTCGCCGTCGACATTCAGGTGGTACTCGAGCACCACTTTGTCCTGCGTAAGGGTGCCGGTCTTGTCCGTGCAGAGGATATCCATGGAGCCGAGGTTCTGTATCGAGTTGAGGTTTTTAATAATGACCTTCCTGCGGCCCATCGCCATTGCCCCTTTGGCAAGGCAGGCCGTTACGATCATCGGCAGCATCTCCGGCGTCAGCCCCACGGCCACGGAGATTGCAAACAGCGCCGCCTGCATCCAGTCGCCCTTGGTGAAGCCATTCACGAACAGCACCACCGGCACCATGACGAGCATGAAGCGTATCAGGATCCAGGACACCGCGTTTACGCCCTTTTCAAAGGTCGTTTTAGGCGGCTTTGCGTTCAGGTCTCTCGCCATACGGCCGAGCACCGTGCCGTTGCCCACGGCTATCGCCATTGCCCTTGCGCTTCCGCTGACCACGTTGCTGCCCATGAAGGCAAGGTTTGCAGTTTCAGTCAGCGCGCCGCTCTGCTCCCCCGCTTTGTCAAGTTTTTCAACCGGCTCGCTTTCGCCCGTCAGTGCAGCCTGGCTGACGAACAGGTCTTTTGCGTCGAGTATCCTCAAGTCTGCCGGTATCATATCCCCGGCCGAAAGATACACGATATCTCCAACCACTATTTCTTCCATTGGGATTTCCGATTTCACGCCGCCGCGCTCCACGCAGGCAGTCGTGTGTATCATACCGGTCAGCTTTTCCGCCACATTGCCGCTGCGCTTTTCCTGCACGAACCGCAGTGCGCCGGAAACAAAAACCATGGTTGATATTATACCGACCGTAGCGTAGCTGCGGTCGCCGGGCCCTGCAAGCACGATGTCCGTAAAGACGGATATCGCCGCCAGGGCCAAAAGCACAAGCGTAAACGGGTTTATAAAGGCAGCGGCGAGCTTTTTGGCGGCTGATTCCTTCAGGCCGCAGGTAAGGACGTTTTTTCCGTGCTCTTCCCTTGAACGCTCGGCCAGCGTCTCCGTGAGCCCTCCTGCGGGCGTGCCGCAGCGGCGGCGCAGCTCCGCCTCTTCGCACATAGCGGCCAGGCGGACCATCTCAAGCAGCGCATCCGTTCCGGCCGCGTTATCGTGCATCCGGGACGCCATGAGATTCATTTTGTTTTTCTTCATGATTCTGTACCTCCAAACACAGGTTTTTGCATGATTTGGAAGGTGCACAGTGCAATGAAGAGGAACTTGGGGCTCCTGTTTATTCCTGGGAAGTGAACAACGCCGCGGAAAGCCGTCCGCGTCCTATCCCCTTATCCCCTCTTCTGCCGGTGTGGCCTGCACTGGTACTGCTTCCCGCGTCCATTCCTTTCACCTCACTTAAGCAAAAAAAGTATCTATGTAAGCGCCTCAAAGGGCGGAAGTCTCAACAAAAAGGCGCAAAAATACCACCGCCGCGAAATTCATCCGCAAAACGGTGGTCTGAAGCATGCCAGATCAAAGCCTAAGGGCGCATCTGTCCCCGGCCTGTCTGCAAGTACCGTGTTGCGGCTTTGATTCGTCTTTGCCCGGATTCCATGAAAAGGCCTCCTTCCACAAAAGAAAAACTCCCGCATGTCCGGTGAACATACGGGAGTAAAAACACTTCTGCACATTCGTCTGAGCTTTAGCTCTGCAGGGCGGTGAAGCTGTATTATGATGCACCTTGCGTTCGATGCACCCTGTTCAAACCAGCTCATGGTGTCTCCACCATTTCGCGGCAACAGCCCATATCCCTGTAGGAGCCTTACCTACCGAACGTAAGTAATTTATCACGCCTATTGTACTTTTGTCAACCAACTTTTTTGGGGGGTCTTTGTACACCGCATACAGCTGCCGTGCGGTACTTTTTTCGCTATCCGGCGCATCACTTATACGAAATCGTGGTTATCCCGTACTCCTCCGCTTGTTTGGACCAGCGGCTGATGTCCTCCTTCGTGGGGGTGCCGAAGGCCTCGTCCGGCAGCGGCAGGCCGAGCTCCTTGTACTTCCCCTCGCCGTAGCGGTGGTAGGGCAGGAACTCGAGCTTCGCGCTCAAGTTGTTGTCGCGGAAAAAGCGGAAGGCGCCCTCCATCGCTTCGGGGCTGTCATTCACGCCGAGTATCGCGGGGATGCGCACCACCATCGGGACGCCGAGCCTGTCGGTTTTCACGATGTTTTCAAGGATAGTGCGGTTGTCCACGCCGGTAAAGGCCCTGTGGCGCTCCGGGTCTATGTGCTTCAAGTCCATGAAAATGGTGTCCATTTTCCTCAGCACGGGCTCCTGCTGCTCAAAATCGAACTGCCCGCAGGTCTCGATCGCCAGGGAAAACCCCTCGTCGTACAGCGCGTCGACCATCTCGCGGAGGAATTCGGGCTGGGCGGTGGCCTCGCCGCCGGAGAAGGTCACGCCTCCCCCTGACTGGCGGTAGAAAATGGCCTGGTGGCGCAGCTCGCGGAGGACGTCCTCCGTCTCCACATAGTGCGTCATGGCGTTGCGCGAGGTCTGCCCCTCCGGGTTCGAGCACCAGGCGCAGCGGAGCGGACAGCCCGCCATAAACACGATGGTGCGGATGCCCTCCCCGTCGTTCACAGAAAAATGCTGAAGCTGCATGATATATCCGCCCATGGCTCATGCCGGGGCGCAAAGCGCCGCCCCTCTCCTCTCTTTCTTGTGATAACGCCCCAAAAAGGGACAAGCCGGGGCCGCGGGAAGCGGCGCTGCCGCTTCCCGGGCCGCCGGCGGCGTTGGTTTGGTAAATGTCGTCCTCTTAGAACCCCGTGTGCTCGGTGCGGGCGATTATGGCGTCCTGCATCGACTTGGACAGGTTGACAAACTGGGTGGAATACCCGGCCACACGCACGAGGAGGTCCCTGTAGTTTTCCGGATGCGCCTGCGCGTCGCGCAGGGTGTCAGACGAGATGCAGTTGAACTGCACGTGGAAAGCGCCGAGGGAGAACAGCGTCTGGATCATGGCGCCGAGGTTGGCCTGGCCGCGCTTGGTGGCCACCAGGTTCGGGTCAAGGCGCAGGTTCAGCAGCGTGCCGCCGGAGTGTATTTCCTGATTCACCTTGGTGGTGGAGCGCATCGCCGCCAGCGGGGTGGACTTGTCGGTGCCGACGTAGGGGGAAACGCCCTCGCTGGAGGGATCCCCGTTCCTGCGGCCGCAGGGAGTGGCGCCCAGGACGCGGCCCATGGGGATATAGTTGGATATGCCCATGAAGGCGGTGGTGAAGGGGTTGCCGAACACGTCCTTGTACTGGTGCACCTCGTGGTAGTAGTGGTTGGCGACCTTGGTGGCGATATCGTCCACGTAATCGTCGTCGTTGCCGTACTTGGGGCAGTCCTGTGCCTTGGCGCGCAGGTCCTCATAGCCCTCCCAGTTGGCCTGCAGGGCCTTTGCGAGGGTGTCCATCGTGCAGACCTTGTCCTCAAAGACGAGCTTGCGCACGGCGGCGAGGGAGTTCGCCACGACGGCGAGGCCGATGCCGGTGATGACGGGGCCGACGTTGTATTTCGCGCCGCCCTGGCTGAGGTCCTTGCCCACCTCCATGCAATGCTCGTTGCAGCTCGAGAGGAACGGCCTCGGCACCATCTCCTTGTGCAGGCGCTGGGCGGTGAGGAGGGAGATCACGGCGTGGCGGCAGAGGTTGTCGAACTGCCTGAAGAAGGCGGCCTCCACCTCTTCGTAAGAGGTGAACTCCGCGGCGGGCTTCTCGTCGAGGCCCATCTTCTCCCCGGTCATGAGGGAGCGGCCCTCGTTGAGCGCGTACTCAAGGGCGGAGCCGAAATTCAGGTTGGCGGCGGAGGTCCACTCGCCGGTCTTGCGGAAATGCGGCACGACGCAGCCGCAGTTGTTCCAGTCGCGGGCGTCGTCCGGCTCGTAGCCGAGGTTTATCAGCATCTGATAGCCCACCGAGTCGCTGTGTATGGCGGGGAAGCCGGTGCCCTTGGAGACGAGGTGAGTCACCGCGTCGAGGAACTCCTTCGGGCAGTCCGCGTGGATGCGGACGGAAAGGCCCGGCTGGTGGCTCTTGACCTCCTCCGTGGCCTTCAGGGCCATGTAGGAGACGGGATTGGTGGCGTCCTTGCCGTCGCGCTTGCGGCCGCCGACGGTGAGGTTCTGGAACTGGTTATAGCCGGCGAAGTAGTCGGCGGTGTTGGAGGATATGGTCCACACCCACTCGGAGTACTTGAGCCACAGCGCCTCTATGAGCTCGAGCGCGAAGTCCTCGGTGATCTCGCCCTTGGCGAGGTCGGCCTCGTAATAGGGGTCCATGTACTGGTCGAAGCGGCCGGGGTTCAGCGCGAGCGGGTTCTCGGAGAGTATCGCGCCTATCTGGACGAACCAGAGGAACTGGATGGCCTCATAGAAGTTGGCGGGGGGATTCTCCGGCACGTTGCGGCAGTTGGCGGCTATGCGGCGCAGCTCCGCGGCGCGCTGGGGGTCCTTCTCCTCGCCGGCCATGCGCTCGGCCTCGTCGGCGTAGCGGTTGGCGTAGCGGATTATGCCGCGGGAGGTCCAGAGCGTGGACTCATAGAAGTCTCGCTTCTCCTCGTCCTCGGCGTTGGCCATGTCGAGCTCGGCGATCTTCTCCTCGGCCTGCTTTATCAGCCCGCCGAAGCCCTTCTTGAACAGGACGTCCTGATAGTCCGGGGTTATCTCGCCCACGGCCTGGCGCCACTTGGAGTCGCTGTCGATAACGCCGGTGTCCACGCCTATTTTCTTCGTGTCCTCCGGCAGGCGGCTGAGGAAGGCCTCCTCAAGGGACTTGCCCTTCCAGTAGGGGAAGACCTTCTCGCGCATGAACTTGCGCTGCTCGTCGGTCATCTCATAGGGATCCTGCGGGCGGCTTGAGAAGGTGTCCATCTCCCTGTCGACCCACAGCCAGGAGAACTCGGGCGTCAGTATGCCGCACTTGCGGTGTTCGCCGATGGCGCCCACCACCAGCTCCCCGTCGAAAATATGCACGGTAAGCTGATCGCAGCAGTCATAAAAGGCCCTGGCCCTGCGGATGCAGACGGGCAGGCCCTCCGTCTTTTTGTGGGACTCGGTCCAAAGATATGCTCTCTCGCAGGAGAGGGCGGGTTTGGCGTTCACATAGTTCTGTCGTATGCTCTCGATGCGCTGTGTTATCATTAAACGGCTCTCCTTTCCATGCTGTCCGCTGTCGGCTGTTATTCCGCACCGTCCGTGCGTTATAGTATACTTTACTCTGACAGTATCACAATTGACAGCCGGTGTCAACACTGGATGGACGGTTTTTCAAAATTATTTCCGAATGGGCGCTTTTTCCGCCCGTGAGCGGCGTTTCCCGCCGCGTTTGCCGCTCTTCCCGCGCCCCGCCCGCGGCGCAGAGAGAGGCGTCGGCCGTATCTCGCCGCCGGGCGTTATTGCGTCCGAAAGGACATCCCCGCGATGTCGGGGATGTCCTACCGGGCAGGTCTTACTTCAGGTAGGTCACGGCGCCTATCACGTGGAAGGCCGTGCCGTGCCAGAGGATGCTCTCGTCCACCTGGAAGGTGGGGCTGTGTACCGAGTAGTGCGTCGCCGGGTCATCGTTGGAGATATTCAGGAAAGCGAACACGCCGGGGACCATCTCCTGGAAATAGGCGAAGTCCTCGTTGCCCATGGAGGTCTGCACCTCCTGCTGGATGTACTCGCTGCCCAGGTTCTCCCTGACCGCCTCGGCCATTGCGGCGGTCATTGCCGGGTCGTTCATAACGGGGGGCGTGCCGTCTATCCAGTCCACCGTACCCTCGCAGCGCAGCGCGGCGGAGACTCCCTCGACTATCTCGTTTATGCGCTTCATGTAGAACTGCTGGGTCTCGGGGTTCGTGGTGCGGATTGTGCCCTCCATATACACCTCGGAGGGGACTATGTTCCATGCGGAGCCGGAGTGCACCTGGCAGATTGAGAGCACGCGCGGCTCGTCGCCGGGCAGCTCGCGGGTGGTTATGTTCTGCAGCGCGGTGTACACCTGCGCGGCGCAGGCGATCGGGTCACGGCCGAGGGCCGGCTGCGAGCCGTGGCTGCCCTCGCCCTTTATGTGTATGCCGAGCTTGTTGCCGGAGGCCATCATGCAGCCCGGCTTGACGACTATCGCGCCGGAGGGGAACTGCGGCAGGGGCCACACGTGCATGCCCATGCAGGCGGTGACCTTCGGGTTTTCCATGAACCCGCCCTCTATTATCATCTTCGCGCCGGTTATGATCTCCTCGCCGGACTGGAAGAAGAGCTTGACCGAGCCGTTGAGCTGGTCCTTGATCTGCGAGAGCACCTTTGCCGCGCCGAGCAGCATCGCGCAGTGGTTGTCGTGCCCGCAGGCGTGCATCTGGCCGGGGTGTGTGGACTTGTAGTCCACATCGAGCATCTCGTTTATGGGGAGCGCGTCCACGTCCGTGCGCAGGGCGAGCACTTTGTCGGTATTCTTGCCCTCTATAAAGCCTACGACGCTGGTGTCCTGCACCCCATCGTGGACAACGGTGTTGACCTGATAGGGAATGCCCATCTCGTCTAACTGGGCACAGATGAAGTCACGGGTCTTGGGGTTGTGCAAGCCAAGCTCCGGGATCTGGTGCAGCTTGCGGCGCATCTCGATAACATAATCCTTAACGGCTTTGCACTGTTCCATGATGGTTGCCATAGCAAAAATACCTTCTTTCTTTAATTGTTGGTTGCGGACCGCGGCGGCGCAGGCCGTCCCGCTCCGTAATTGCTCGCTGAATTCGGTCTGATTGAGTATGTCCGGCCTGTTTGCCCGGCCGTGCGCCCTTCCGCACTCCTCCCTTCCCCGGTTCGTCCTGAAACAGCGCAGTGCGGCGTCTGCGCCTGTGCGCTATAACGTTCTTGTTTTTAGCATACCAGTTTTTTGGTATTTGTCAATTTATTTTTTGTAAAATCGTGATATTTTGTGAATATGGAACAAAATCGGGCGTGGCGTTTCTACGCAATGATGCACGCCCGGCGCCCAGCCGCCGAACACTATGGCGTACGGGCTTCGCGCGAAAAAAGTAGTTGTTTACAATATTGATTCATGATACAATAAACCGGCATGAGGAGGCGCCCGGCGGGTTTCAGCGCCGGCGCCGCAGCTTATAATATGAGACTAACGGGAAGGGTATGAAAAGATGGCCGAGAAGCCCGCGGCGATTCCTGAAAACAGCTCTCAGGACATGAACACCGTCATCTCCGACAATCTGCGCAGCCTGCGCCAGAGCCTCCACCTGAGCCTGAGTGAGGTTTCCGAGCGCACGGGAGTCAGCAAGAGCATGCTGGGGCAGATCGAGCGCAACGAGTCCAGCCCCACCATCTCCACGCTGTGGAAAATAGCCACCGGGCTGCAGGTCTCCTTCACCTCCCTGATGGAGCGTCCCGAGCAGGGCATAAGCATAGTCCGCGAGTCGGAGGTCACGCCCGTAATAAACGACCACGGGCGCTTCCGCCTCTATCCGGTGGTGCCCGCACGGCCCGGCCGCACCTTTGAGCTGGTGGACCTCGAGCTGAAAAAGGGCGCGGTGTCCGAGTCCTCCCCGCACGCCGACGGGACCGAGGAGATCGTCCTCGTCTATGAGGGCGAGCTGGAGGTAATGCTCGGTGAGAAAAAAGAGGAGCGCTATTCCGTCCCCGCCGGCTCCGTCATCTCCTACAAGGCCGACCAGTTCCACACTTACCGCAACCTCTCCGGCGGCGTGACCCGCGCCGCCATGATAATAAACTACGCCTCCAACCAGACAGGCAAAAAGGGCACCTGAACTGATTGAAAAGGGCCGGCCCCGCTCGATGCGGGGCCGGCCCTTTGCGTGCCAGTAAGCGCGGCGCCCCCGGACCGCCATAAGACGGCCCGGGGGCGTTTTCACTCACTTATTAGTCCTGCCGGACCCATTCCTCCACCTGCGACTCGAGCCAGGCGCACCAGGCGTCCACGCCCTCGCCGGTCTTGGCGGAAATCGGGAAAATCTCGATATTCGGGTTGCGCTTTAGCGCGAACTCCCGCACCTTGTCCATGTCGAAGTCGAAGTATGGCAGCACGTCTATCTTATTGATGATAAGCGCCTGACAGACCTCGAACATCAGCGGGTACTTCAGCGGCTTGTCGTGCCCCTCGGGGACGCTCAGGATCGCCACGTTCTTCACCGCGCCGGTGTCGAACTCTGCCGGGCAGACGAGGTTGCCGACGTTTTCGAGTATGGCGAGATCGAGGTCGGCGGTGCCGAGCTCCTTCAGGCCCTGCTCGGTCATGCCGGCGTCGAGGTGGCACATCCCGCCCGTGTGGAGCTGGATGGACTTCACACCCGTTTCGGCGATCGCGCGGGCGTCGACATCGGAGTCGATGTCCGCCTCCATCACGCCTATGCGCAGCTTGTCCTTCAAACGGGCAATCGTGGCCTTGAGCGTCGTCGTCTTGCCGCTGCCCGGCGAGGACATCAGGTTGAGCAGGAAAGTATGCTCCTTTTTCAGCTCCGCGCGGACGCGGTCTGCCTCGCGGTTGTTGTCCGCGAACACGCTCTGCTTTATTTCGATGACCTTGAAATTATCCACAGCTTCTTCCTCCTTTCGCCCGCTTTGCCGATTGCCTTTCCGGCTCAGCAGGCTTCGATCTGCTTGATGCTTACTTCCCGTCCCTGCTTCAGATAGGTCCGGCCGCTGCCGCAGCGTGGGCAGGTCCGGCCGTACTTCACGGTCGGGTACGTCGTGGAGCAGCCCTCGCAATATGTCACGGCGGGCACGGTCTCGCTTATGAGCTCCGCGCCCTCCATCAGCGGGGTGCGGCGCACATACCACTTCCAGCAGTCCTCGATGAGCTCGGGGACGACGCCGGACACCTCGCCGAATTCGAGCGTCACGGAGCCCACTTTGGTGACGGCGTTCGCGCGGGCAATCTCCTCCACCTGCTTCACGACGTATGAAACTATGCTCAGCTCGTGCATTCCCGCCTCCGGCCGCTCACTTTTTCGCGGCCATGTTCTTCTTTACTATCTTCACCTGGCGCTTCGCCGCGTACGGCAGTATGGCCTTGAATTTGTCCTCAGCGGGGATCATGCGGCTGTTTTCCGGCCTTGTGCGCTTGAGGTGTATCGCGTCGAACTCGCACTTCGTGGTGCAGACGCCGCAGCCGATGCACTTGTTCGGGTCCACGACGCTGCGCCCGCAGCTCAGGCAGCGGGAGGCCTCGGTGCGTATCTGCTCGGCGGTGAAGGTCACGCGGTCGTCCTGCATGGTCCTGACCCTGGCCGGGTCTATTGCCGTCTTTGTCCGCGGCGGCCTGCGCAGGCTCTCCGTCGGCAGGGCGACGGTCGACTTGTCGAGCTCCTTGAACTCGCGCAGGTTGCGGTGTATGGTCAGGGACTGCCCCTCGTTCACAAAGCGGTGGATGGACACGGCGCCCTCGCGGCCCGTGGCTATGGCGTCTATGGTGTACATCGGCCCGGTGGCGCAGTCGCCGCCCACAAAAATGTCCGGCTCCGCCGTCTGGAAGGTGACCTTGTCGTGCTCTATGAGCGCCCCGTCGGCCGTCTCGGCCGAGGAGCCGGCGAGCAGGGCGCCGTAATCGGAGCGCTGGCCTATCGCCACAAGCACGTTGGAGCAGCTAACGGTCATGGTCTCGTTCTCGTCGTACACGGGCGCGAAACGTCCGTCCGCGTCCCGGACGGAGACGCAGCGCATCAGCTCTATGCCAGTGACCTTGCCGCCCTCGCCGAGTATGGCCTTCGGCGCCCAGGAGTTGTTGATTATCACGCCGTCGGAAAGGCCGGCCTCCTTCTCGTCGGGGACGGTGGGCATTTCCTCATCCTTTTCAAGGCAGTAGATGTTCACGCTGCCGTTTCCGAGCCGGAGCGCGGCGCGCGCCACGTCTATGGCCGCGTTGCCGCCGCCTATGACCACCGTGTCGCCCTCAAGGGCGGTGACGGAGCCGCCGTTCACCCCACGCAGGAAGTCGAGCCCGCCGAGGACACCGCCGAGCTCCTCGCCCGGGATGTTCAGCCTGGCCGCCCGCTGCAGCCCGACGGCCACATAGAACGCCTTGAAGCCCTCATCTCGCAGCTGCTGGAGCGTGACGTCCTTACCGACCTCCACTCCGCAGCGGAATTCCACGCCCATCTCGCGCAGGACGTCTATCTCTGAGTTCACGACCGCCTTGTCTACTCGGAAGCCCGGTATGCCGTTCACCAGCATGCCCCCGGGGGCCGCCTCGCGCTCGAATACCACCGGGCTGTAGCCCTCTATCGCGAGGAAATAGGCGCAGGACATGCCCGCCGGGCCGGAGCCGATAATTGCCACCTTCTGCTCGAACCGGCCGCGGTTGCTCGAATTCACCGGCGGGATATAGCGGTGCTCGGCCTTCATATCCTGCTCGGCTATGAACTTCTTTATCTCGTCGATGGCGATGGCCTCGTCCACCGAGCCGCGGGTGCAGGCGTCCTCGCAGTATTTGCGGCAGATGCTGCCGCAGACGGCCGGGAAGGGGTTGTCCTTCTTTATGAGCTTCAGCGCGTCGGCGTACCGGCCGTCGCCGGCCATCTTTATGTAGCCCTGGATGGCGATGTGCGCGGGGCACGCGACCTTGCAGGGGGCCGTGCCGGTTGGCCAGGTCTGTATCGAGCCGTTTTCGTTTTTATAGTTCTTGTTCCAGTGCTCCTCGCCCCACTTCGTGTCGTCCGGCAGCTCGTGGCGCGGGTACTCGACCGGCCCGGACGTGGTGCAGAGCTTCTGCCCCAGCCGCACGGCGCCGGCGGGGCAGGTCTCCACACATTTGCCGCAGGCGACGCACTTTTCCGGGTCGCTCTCCGCCACATAGGCCGAGGCGGACATGTTCGGCGTGTTGAAGAGCTGCGAGGTGCGCAGCGCGTTGCAGACGCCCACGGCGCAGTTGCAGATGCCGAAAATCTTTTCCTCGCCGTCAATATTCGTCACCTGGTGGACATATCCGCGCTCCTCGGCCTGCTGCAATATGGTCAGGGCCTCCTCGCGCGTTATCTTGCGCGCCTTCCCCGTCTCGAGCATATAGTCGGCGAAGTCGCCCACGCCGATGCACCATTCGGCCTCTATGTCGCCGGAGCCCTCGCCGCGGACGCGCTGCTGCTTTCGGCAGGAACATACGCCCACGACGAGCTGCCCGTCGTATTTGTCGAGCCAGTGGGATATGTGCTCTATGTCCAGGGACTTGCTCTCGGCCGGGATGGCCTTCTCCACAGGTATTACGTGCATCCCGATGCCCGCGCCACCGGGAGGGACCATCTCTGTCACGCCGACGAGCGGCAGATAGGCCATGCGCTCGAAGAAATTGGCAACCCTCGGGTCGTTGTCCGCAAGGTCCGGGTGCATCATCATTATCTCCGCGCTGCCGGGGACGAACATGTCCAGCACCCAGCGCTTTTTGTGCTCCGGGTTCTTCCCGTCGAGGTTCTCCCAGTGGTACTCAATCAGGCCGACGGTCGCGGCCACGGTGAGTATCTCCTCCAGTTCCTGCGCGCTCTTTCCCGTTTTCTTCACGAGCTGCTCCGTGGTCACCGGCTTGCGCTTGTCCATGCAGAGCAGCACGTCCAGCACGTCGTCCCCGCGCTCGCCGCAGGCGTCGATCCCCGCGCTCACGCCCCAGAACTCCGGCGAGGTCTCCGTCAGCTTCTCCTTGCCCAGCAGCACCGCGGCGCGGTCCGTTATCTTTTTTCCAAGCTTCGCTATCTTCTCGTCCCTTGTCATCGTGCGCCTCCCTTTCCATTTTGAAAACATGCTTGACAGAATATGAAGTCTTGTGATTAAATCACCTTGATAATAAAATAACTTATCCGCCGCCGTAAATCAACGGTTATTTTCCGCAAAGGGAATTCTGCCGCCGATTTGCCCGGTGGCTATGATTAAATCATAATCACAGGAGGTGCCGCATGGAATTCGAGGCCATAAGCGCTCCGACGATAAACGAGCTTTTTGAAAACCGGCTGCAGGACATGATCCTATCCGGCGAGCTCGCCATCGGCGAAAAGCTGCCCACCGAGCAGGAGCTGGCGGACGCGATGCACATAAGCAAGAGCACCGTGCACAACGGCATAAAGAGCCTTGAGCGCAAGGGTTTCCTGCGCGTGACGCCCCGCCACGGCGTACACGTGGCCAACTATCCAGAGACGGGGAACCTCGACACGCTCGTGGCGCTGCTGAAGCGCAGCGGCAACCGGCTCGACCGGCAATTGGTTAAATCAATCCTCCAGTTCCGCGAGAGCGTGGAGGGCACGGCCGTGCGCCTGCTCGCCGCGGAGCACACAACCGGGCACATTCTGCGCCTGAGGATGTATATAGACGAGTTCCGAAAGGCCGCGCAGGGTGGCGCAGGCCTCCGTGAGCTGGCGGAGCTGCTCTTCGACTACCACCTGTATATAGCGCTCAAGTCCGGCAACACCGTAATACCAATGGTGCTTAACGGCTTCCACGACGTCAGCCTCGCCTTCTGGCAGATGTGGATACGCCAGACGGGCACGGAGGACGCCGCGCTCTTCCTCGAGCACTTTACCGCCTTCATCGCCGCCAACGACGGGGACGCCGCCATGGCCCTCTACCGCGAGAGCGCCGCGGCGTTCATGGCCGGGGCCTTCGGCGATGCCGGAAGCATATAATCGCGCCGCGCCCGCCGGGCGGGCTCAGTGCCGCGAAATGTAGTCCTCAAGCTGCCGGTGCCATTCGGCCACCGTGCACTGCTGCGGCGGGGTATCTTCCCCGAAAAGCAGGTCGAGCAGATGGCGCGGGGTCCTGCCCCCGACGGCCATGGCCTTGATGCAGGACACGCAGTACACCACGACATCCCCGCAGGGCATGCTGTCCGCTCGCCGCTTCATGGCGGCGTGTATCTGCTCCTCGCTGTGCGAGGGGTAAAGGCTGTCGCCGCAGCAGACGGACTTCGTCCCGTGCGCCGCAGCCTCGACCACCTGAATATTCATTTTCCCGAGCAGGCTCCTCACGGCCCTGTGCACCGCCGGCCGCCCCCTCACCGGGCAGGCGTCGTGCACGCTCACCTTCAGCCCGTGATAGTCCGGGAAGGGGAAATTTCCCGAGCGGTCGAGGAGCTCCCACAGCGAGATCGTGGAGATCCCCTCGTAATCCCCGCCAAAGCGCCTGTCGCACCCCGCGCAGACGTTTATTATCACCGAGCCCGCCGGGAGCTGCGGGTCATGGCGGCAGCATATCTCATGCAGCTTTATCTCCGTCCCCGGCAGGTCCCGCCTCAGGAAATCCAGCACCTGCCCGGCCTTGTCTGGCCTGTAAATCGACAGCGCGCAGCCGGGATTGAAGTACATTATCTCCCTTTTGGCAGCTTTCTCCCGCCCTCCCGGCTCGTGCGCCCCGATTTTTATTTCCCGGTCCGAGGCAGCGGCACCGTCCGGCAAGCTCATGAATTTCCCTCCGGTCTGAACATGTGTTGATTAAATAATACCACATATCCGATTATAAATCCACTCATTATCCCCAGGCAATGTTGAAAAAAGCGGCGCCCCTGCAGTGCAGGGGCGCCGCTTCAATACGGTCCTCACGTCTGCCGCTTTATGGTGCTTTTGCCGGCGATCAGGCTCGGCAGGGTCGTATATGTCTGCACCCTGAGCTCAGGCTTTTTCAGGGCATGCAGCAGCTGTTTGGCGGCGGCACGGCCCATGTCCCGTACATCTATCTGAACCAGCGTAGGCTCAGGGGTAATGAGCGAGCTGTATGGATAGCGGTCAAAGGTTATAAACTGGACTTCGCCGGGCAGGTCCACGTCCAGCTCGCCGGCAGCCAGTGCGAAGGCGTAGGCCAGAAGGTTGCTGCTGCAAATCACGGCCTGCGGCCTTGGGGAGCCTGTGAGCAGCCGGAGCGCAGCCTCCCTCCCGGCGCCAAGGGAACCGTCCGTGTGAATTATCCATTCGCTCCTGCATTCACACCCGGAGTCGGAAAGCGCGCGGCGGAAGCCCGCGAGGCGTTCGTTGGATATGTCGTCCGTTTCAAGGGCTCCGAGAAAGGCTATGTCCCTGCAGCCGCAGTCCAGCAGGTGCTCAAAGGCAATCCGCCCGCCGAGCGCGTTGTCTGTGTCTACCCAGTTAAGCCGCGTGTCGCTCGGGTGGCCGATGACGATATGCGGGAATTTCCTGTTTATCAAAAGCTGATACACAGGCCTTGTAAGCGCCCCGCCGTGGACAATAATGCCGTCAAAAACGCGCGAGAGCACCATTTTCTCCAGGTCGGACTGCATGGCGTCCAGCAGCATAAAGCTGTAGCCCTTGGCACACAGCGCCTCCTGCACGCCGCACATTATGTCAAAAAGGTGCGGGTTGGTGTACGGCTCCGATTCGTCCAGGTCTGCCAGGAAGGCAATGCAGCGGGAGCTCTTGCGCGCAAGCCCGGCAGCCCTGCTGTTCGGAGCGTAATCGAGCCTGCTCATGACCTCTTCCACTCTCTGCCTTGTAGGCTCGGAAATGCCCGGCACGTCATTTAATATTTTGCTGACGGTGGATATACTCACTCCGGCCTCACGGGCCACATCCTTAATCGTAACAGGCATGGTCATCCCTCCTCCCTTATATAGTATAACGTTTTCGTAAAATAATCAAGTGAAAAATCGCCATATATATTGACTTTACCAAAAATCGCACTTATAATCGTGAATAAAGAACAAAGTATGTGGGCGTAAAGCTCAAAATTTAGTATAAAATTGTGTAAAACGTTTTACTAAATTCAAATCAAGAACGGAGGATTAAAAAATGAAGAAAATCATAGCAGTGCTGCTCAGCGTGCTGCTGCTGGCGTCCCTGCTCGCCGCCTGCGGCACATCGGACGAGCCTGCCGGCGGGAGCTCAGCGCCCGAAAGCGCCGCCCCCGCCTCCGAAGAGCCGGCCGCAGCGCCCACCGAGCTGACGGTCTGGCACGACGGCGACGAGACACTCATGCAGGCCATTGCCGATACCGTCAACCCAATGCTTGCCGACAGCGGCGTGAGCGTGACGTTTGAAAAGCGCACCGGCCTTTCCGACCAGCTCAAGCTCTACGGAGGTGACGCGGCCAACGGCCCCGATATGTACCTGTGGGCGCACGACAGCCTCGGGACTTTCGTCGCAATGGACATTTTGGAGCCTCTTGGCAACCTTGTCGACGAGAGCGTCTGGGCGGACTATCTGCCGCTCACTGTAGATGCCGGGCAGATAGGCGGCACGCAGTACCTGCTGCCTGTGTATTTTGAAACGCTTCTGTTCCTGTACAACAGGGATATGTGGCAGGGGGAGGTGCCCGCCACGACCGAGGAGCTCTATGAGTACATGGTTGCCAACACCGATACGGCGGCCGGCACATATGCCGTCGTAAACCAGCACTCCACTTCCTACAACGTTTCTCCATTTATATACGGCTTCGGCGGCTACATACTTGACGCCGAGGGCAACCCGGGCCTCAACGACCCGAAAACCATTGAGGCAGTAGAGTACAACAAGAAATTCGCCGACCTTGAGGCCGACGGAGACTACAACACCGTCACGACGCTCTTTAACGAGGGAAAGGCCGCGGCCATCATCGGCGGACCGTGGCTCGTGCCCGGTATACGCGCCGCCGGTATCGACCTCGGGGTTGCATCCCTCTCCGACATGACGCTGCCCAACGGCAGCCCGCTGGCGCCCTTCTCCGGCGTCCAGGGGATAGGCGTAATGAAAGCGGCAGCGGAAACAAACGGCGGCGCGATAGCATTGGCGCTCGAGGCCCTGGCCTCGCCCGAGGTCGGCATAGCGCTTGCAAAGGCCGGCGGCTGCGCCCCGGCGAACTCGCTCTCCTATGAGGACGCCGATGTTGCCGCCGATGAGATAATCGCGGCAATTGAGCGCACGGCAGAGACTGCCAAGCCCATGCCGAACGCCGCGGAGATGAACGTCATGTGGGGTCCGGTGGACAGCATGCTCGCAGCCGTGAACAAGAGCGGCCAGGACGCAGCTTCCGCCGCCGAAGAGGCCCAGGCAGCTGCGCTGCAGGCCATAGCGGACATGCAATAAGCTGATTTATGCAATGGGGCGGCGGCAGCGCCGCCCCATATTTGGAGGCGAGACCTATGCTCAGACGCCGCGCCAAGCCGTGGCTGTACTGCGCCCCGGCGCTGATGCTGATACTTATAATAATTGTGTTTCCAATTGCCTACACCGGCTATATCTCGCTGACTAACATGAACCTCTACCACTGGCAGGATTACGAGGTGATAGGGCTGGGGAACTATGCCCGCGCGCTGTTCAAATTTGATTCCGGATTCCTGTCTGCGCTGGGCACAACGCTGCTGTGGACCGTGCTCAACATGGCGATCCAGCTTGCAGCCGGCTTTCTTATAGCACTTGGGCTGAACGCCCCGGGGCTGAGGCTCAGCCGCCTTTATAAGACCCTTCTGATGGTGCCGTGGGCAATGCCCGCCTACATATCCATCCTTCTCTGGCGCGTGGGGATGTTCAACACCGAGCTGGGCCTTTTGAACAAGTGGATAAGTGCGCTGGGCTTCGAAAAAGTGGACTTCCTTGCCGGCAACGGCATAGCTTTCGTATCCTGCATGGTGCTGAACCTCTGGATGGCGCTGCCGTTCATGATATCCACGATTGACGGGGCGCTGCAAAGCGTCGACCGCAGCCTCTACGAGAGCGCCCGGCTTGACGGCGCCGGGTTCTGGACCCAGACGTGGAAGATAACCATTCCAAGCATCCGCCCCGTGATCGCGCCCTCCGCCGTGATGACCACGTTCATAACCTTCAAGCAGTTCGACATCATCTATCTGCTCACGCAGCAGCGCGGGTACATGACGGGAGCGACTCTGAACACCGTCATAACCTATGTCCACCAGAACGCCTTTGCGTCCAACAACTACGGCCTGTCCAGCGCGGTCAGCATGCTTCTGTTCGTGATAATAATCGCATTCTCGTTCGCTACGAACAGAAGCCTGAGGGAGGACTGAGCATGAAGCGCAAAACCAAAAAGCGGCTTGGCTGCGCCGCACTGAACATCGTGTTCATTCTCCTGTGCTTTGTGACGCTGATACCCATATTGTACGCCGTCAGCGTATCGTTCTCCGGCGCCGGTGCGGCGCTGTCGGGCAACTTTTCCTTCATACCCGCGGACCCGACACTTGAAAACTACCGCGCCATACTCTTTGACGAGCCGTTTATGCTCTGGCTGAAAAACTCGCTGCTGCTCAGCGCCGGGACTGTGGCGGTCGCCATGCTCTGCGGGGTAACGGCGGCCTACGCCTGCTCACGCTGGCGCTTCCGCGGGCGGCGCGCCGTGCTGCGCGTGCTGCTGGTGCTCAACGCCTTCCCGCAGGTGCTTTCGCTCTTCGCCTATTACCGGATACTCCGCCTCGGCGGGCTGCTCAACTCGCACGCAGGGCTGATACTCATCTATGCGGGCAGCATGTGCGTGTTCGCAATATGGAACATGAAGGGCTACTTCGACACCATCCCGATCGAGATAGAAGAGGCTTCGAGGATGGACGGAGCCAACGACGCCCAGCTCATATGGAAAATAGTCCTGCCGCTCGCAAAGCCGGCGATAATAGTCACCTGCGTCATGGTGCTCATAACAGTCTGGAACGAGTATCTCTTCGCCACGACCTTCCTCCTCGAAAGCGACTACTACTCGCTTGCCGGCGGCCTCTATCAGCTGCAGAGCAACGACTACACGCGCTCGTGGCCGCTGTTTACCGCAGCAAGCATACTCGCATCGTTGCCGCTGCTTCTGATATTCTTCAGGATACAAAAGTACATGGTCTCCGGCCTCACCGCCGGCGGCGTGAAAGGATAAGTATGGACAAGGACGCGATAATACACCGCCCAATGAGCGAATATGCCTTCGGCACAGACGAGAACACAACCGTTTTCCGCCTGCGCTGCGCGAGCGGCGGCGCGGAGCGCTGCACGCTGTGGTACGGCGACACCTCCTGCCCGGAGACACCCGTGCCTTTTTACCCTGCCCCAATGCGGCTTCTGTTCAGGGGCGAGAATTGTGACTGGTGGGAGGCGGAGCTGCACGGCAAATTTCACCGTCTGTACTATTACTTCGAGCTGTCGGGCGGCGAAACGCTGTTCTTTTCCGGCGGGGTATTCCTCAGCACACCGTCCGAGGAGCGCTCCGAATACTTCAAGTTCCCCTTCAACCACCGCGCGGACATCACCCGGGTGCCGGATTGGGCAAACGACGCCGTGGTGTACAACATCTTCCCGGACAGCTTTGCAAGCTCAAAGTGCGCCGTCACCGGCGTCGGGTCCGAAAAGCGCCTCGGCTGCGCGTTGTCGCGCTCACGGCTCGGCGGCACGATAAACGGCATACGCTCAAACCTTGACTACATAGCCTCGCTCGGCGTCAACTGCCTGTATCTCAATCCCGTCTTCGCCGCCGGTCAGTACCACAAATATGATACAATCGACTACCTGCATATTGATCCCTGTTTTGGTACGGACGAGGATTTCCGCGCGCTTGTAGATGAGAGCCATGTGCGCGGCATACGTGTGATACTCGACGGCGTTTTCAACCACTGCGGGGCGCAGTTCTTCGCCTTCCGCGACGTGCTTGAAAAACAGGGGCAGAGCCGTTATGCTGGCTGGTTTTACCGCCTGCAGTTTCCCGTGCGCTATCCGGATGCGGGCGAAAAACCCAATTATGAGTGCTTCTGCTATGAGCGGCTCATGCCGAAGCTGGACACGGCGAACCCGGAGGTAAGGGATTACCTCTGCGGTGTTGGCGAGCACTGGCTGCGCGAGTATGGCACGGACGGCTGGCGGCTGGACGTTGCCGACGAGGTCGACGACGCCTTCTGGCGCGAGTTCCGCCGCCGCTGCAAAGCCGTAAAGAGCGACGCCCTGCTCATCGGCGAGGTCTGGGGCGACGCGCGCCACTGGCTGGGCGGTGATATGCTCGATTCCGCCATGAACTATGATTTCCGCAATCACTGCCGGCACTTCTTCGCCGAGGGCAACATAGACGCGCGCACATTTGCCGGCCGCTGTGCGGACATGCTTATGCGCTATAAGCGGCAAACTGCCTCCGTCCAGCTCAACATACTCGACAGCCACGACACCGGCAGGTTCCTATCACTGTGCGGGGGTGACACCCGGCGGCTGAAACTCGCGGTGTTGTTCATGTGCTGCTTTGTGGGGATGCCCTGCATATTCTACGGCGACGAGCTTGGAGTGGAGGGACAAGACGAACTCGACTATCGCCGCGCCATGCCCTGGCAGGACGGGGACCTTGACATGCTCAGGTTTTACCGCGAGGTAATAGCCCTGCGCCGCGCACACCCCGCGCTCCGGCACGGCGAGCTGCGTTTTCTCCGCGCCGAGCCGGGCGAACACGTGCTTGTCTTTGAGCGGAAAACCGGCGTCGAAAGGCTTGTCATAACCATCAACGCCTCCGATAAACACAACCTGCTCCCTCCTTTCTCCTGGGATATTGGGACCTGAACCGACTGCACCGGGCCTGCGGCGGCCAAAAAAGAGCTACCTGACTTTCGCAAATCAGGTAGCTCTTTATCTTTGGAATAATGAAAAACTGTTGCCAAATCGTTGCCGCGGAGGGCATCAAGCCTTGGAAAACCCAGTAATCACGGGCTTTTTCGGGCCTCTGAAATCATTCCCACTCGCTCCTGTCAGGGATATTCTAAACGGAATTGCTTATGGGATTTAGCTCAGAGTGTTTCTATTGTTTTCATTATCCAGATAGTTTGGGCTATCTGATTTTTTGTTGCCATGGTGTTGCCACGGGACAGTTAATAGAAACTGTGATTAAAACAGCTTATTAAGTACTTGAAATAGATTTTCAAAATGTCCCAT
>DVGA01000111.1 GCA_018712985.1 Candidatus Scatomorpha intestinavium | reverse complement strand
GAGCTGGAAAAGGCGGCTTGCAAGGCGATAGCCGGAGTGAAGGATGGCTCTGCGCCAGTCCTTGCCGAATGCGATCCGGTGACCGCCGTCGCCGGGGGGCTTTGCAAGGCCTATACGCTTATTGCAAAGGCGTCCGTTGCGCTCGACAGGACGTGGGGCGAGAAGGTCGAACCGCTTATCCGCAGGCACAACGAGGAACTGCTGCGCGAGACGGCTGAGGCGGCATGCAGCCACGCTATGTCCGCAGTATACGAGCGCCTCGCGCCCATACTCAGCGACGGGGAGCCGCACCAGCGCAGCAGCCTGCTCGAGGCTGGCAGGGAAGCCATAGAAAACGACGCCGGGCTGGGAGACGCGGTTGTCGCGGCGTTCCGGGAGTCGTTTGAAAGGCACGCAGAAAGCTGCCGAGGCGACATGGATGGACCGCTTCTTTCGTTCGACTGCAACGTTTACGGTGGGCTGTTTTATGACGGGTTGTTTGACGACAAAGCTTTTGACGGTGAGATTCTCCCCGGCGGGAGCGCACCGGAAAGACCGGATACCTTTTACCTAAATGAACATATGCGCTCTACGGTCGGACACTCCCTGTCCTCAAACATATTCCACAGTGTGTTTTGCACAGTAATTACAGTGCTCTCGGGGGGAGCCACCCTCCTTAACGACGGGCTCTGGCACATGAAGCACATGCACGACGAGGAGGACGAGGGGTTCCCTGCCGAAATGTGCGCCAAAATACTCAGACGGCTTGAGGACCCGCCAGTGCGCAGCCGCAGGCGGGCAGTAAAGGGTCTGGTCAAGGCATTTAAGGATGACGACATGCTCGCCGGTAGCTTCCCGGCGGCAATGTACGGGATGTTTGAAAAAGCCATGGGCTGCTCGCTGCTCCTGCTCGGCACGGACGAGGACAGCGCGGCGGGCTATCGCGGCTGAAATAAGCGCGTGGCGGTGAAAAAACTATGGGAATTTTCGTGATGGGCGGGGCACAGATAAACGGGCCGCTGAAATTCCGCAGACATTTCGATCCGGAGGACTTCCTCCGCTCGCTCGAGATGGCCGGAGGATTTGCCTATATGCAGCTGCGCGGCCTCTCGGCATGGGACAAATACAACAGCGAGGTGCTGTACCAGTCAGTTTTTGCCGGCAAAGGCTGCCTGAACGCTCCGCTGAGCGGGCCGGCAGACTATTTCAGCCAGAGAGTAGGCGCTTTCAGCAGCATGACGCTCAAAGCCGCCGAGCTGAAGGCCGTCAGGGCGTTGGGCGAGGCTCCCGGAGTGAAGGAGACGCTCCACAACGTCTGGGACACGGCCGAGGCGGCTCAAGGCGAGCTCACGGCGGCTCACGGTAGTGATACAGCATGGAAAAGAACACGGCTTTTCCTCGCCCTGTCTGCAGGGTATTTCCTCGCGCGCACTGCTCCAGCGGAGAGGCCGGTCTCACCCGCCGCGGCCGCCGCAGCCTATTTGAAACGCCCACGCGAGCTTGACTCCGGGCGCTGGCTGTGTCTCAAAGCTGGCACGGTGACGCTCGCTCAACGGAGCGAATCCTACCGCATCCTGATGGACGAGCGCGCGATGGAGGGCATGATTCCCGGCACGGAGCTGGAGCTCTGCCGCGTGGAGGCCGGGAATGGGAGCGTCGTGCTGGAGCTGCATCTCGGCGAGTTTGATACGCATCCGGTGATGCTTGAAATAGCAGCGGGAGACTACAGGTATTTTACTCTTGCTGGCGATAGGCCAGTGTATCTGCATCCGCTTGAGGTCAAAAACGGATATTATACCATGATACGCCGCGGCATGGATCTGTATCATGGAAAGCATCAAGCCCTCGTACAAGTTGCGGAAGTTAAAGACATCGTGGATTTCGCACCGGAGGCAGACGGAGGCGGCTGGATCACGCTGGGCGGGGACGGGAAGACAGACCTGAGCCATTATTCCAAAAGGGCGATCCCGGCGGCGCGAAGGCTGAGCGGGGGCGGCTGTGTGCAGCTCGTGATGGAGGGCAAGGCCTGCCGCGTGCTCAGGAGCGACGGGACAGTTGTATCAAATCTCTTCGACATACACGGCCGGGGCCTCACGGTTCTGCGCTGAAATGTAGGCGGGTGAATCAGAATGGCTAAAGATGAAATGCATACGGTGATGGACACTGTGATCGGGGACTGCCGAAGGGCGTATGAGTCCAGGACGCCTCTTATAATGATAGACACCGTGGAATATGAGCTCGTGGAGGAGATAGCGCTGTCCGGTGCTCTCGTGGCACCGGCAAGGAGGGCGGGCGAGCCTTATCTGGATATGGAGCTCGCATACTACGAGTTTATCGGCTCGCGCCCGGACCGGCTCTCAGGCTGCGATAACCTGTTCTTTGGTACGGAGCGCCTTGGGGATACAGAGAAACTGAATGGAGCCGTGGACAGCCCCGGTCTGCCGGGCATTCACATAATCTCGCTGGAGAAGGGCGAACAAAGACAGAAGGGTGCGCCTCAGCGCGTGCTTGACAGCCTGCGCCGGTATGTACGGAGCTATCTCTCATGCCGGGACAACAGCGCGCCGCTGCGGTGCAGCTGTGTGCTGCTGTACGGGGACACTTCGCTGCTGCCTGAGGATCTGCAGCCGTACACTGAGATCGTCGAGGTGGGCTTCCCGTCAAAGCGCGAGCTGCTGGCCCTGGTCGAGCAGATGGCCGCAGAGAGCGGGGGCAGAACGCCGGACATGGACACCATGCAGGAGATCGTCTCAAGCCTTGCCGGCCTCGGCCTCTATGAAGCGCGGCGGCTTGTTTTTCGCCTGCTGAGCGTGCGGACGGGCCGCGGAGAGCGGCTTATAGACAACAGGGAGCTGCGCCGCCTGGCGATACGCGATGTGAAAAAACAGTCCCTGCTGCGGAACGGCGGCCTGCTCACCCTCTGCCGGGTGAAAAAGGAGCGCTTGGCCGGCATGGACAGGTATAAGGAGTGGGTTGACGAGTACAGGCGAAGCATGCAGGATCCCGAGGACTATCTGCTCCGGCGCGGCACCATGCCGCCCAAGGGAGTACTGCTCTGCGGTGTACCGGGTTGCGGCAAGTCGGAGGCGGCGAAGATACTTTACCACCAGTGTGACGAGCAGCTCCCACTCCTGCAGCTCAGCGTAGATCAGCTTATGGGCGGGTACGTTGGGGATTCCGAGCGCAACATGCGCACCGCACTCAGGCAAGCCGAAGCCATGGCGCCCTGCATACTGTGGATAGACGAGCTGGATAAGGGCTTCAGCGCGGCGGCCTCCGGAGCGGGCGGCGACAGGGGCGGGACCTTCAAGCGCATGTTCGGCCGGCTGCTTACCTGGATGCAGGAGAATGAAAGAGGCTGTTTTATCTTTGCCACTGCCAACGACATTAGCGAGCTGCCGCCGGAGTTTTTCCGCAGCGGGCGCTTTGAAAACCTGTTTGCAGTGTTTATGCCCACAAGCGCGGAGTGCCGCGCCATATTCAGCGAGCAGATGCGCCGCGCAGAGGAGCGGCGGCAAGACGAGGTGAGGAGCCGCTACGGCGACAGCTTTGAGCTGACTCCGCTCTTCGCGAACCGCGACACCGTGGAGAACGAGGAAGACGACTGCTTCAGCGATGAGCATTGCCTGAGGCGCATAATGGACATCTTTGCCGCAAACCGCAAATTCCTCACCGGCGCCGACATAACCAAAATCGTGAACAGCGCCCTCCTGCGCCTCGACGAAAATGCGCCCCTGCCGATAACGGCGGGGCAATGGATAGAGGAGATACGCAGGTCTGCCGATTCACCCGCTTTCTCTTCCTACGGCTGTGGGGAGCGGAATTTGAACAGCATAGCTGCCTGCTGCCTGCGGCTGCTGGGGAACAGCTTTGTCCCGGTCAGCGCTTCACCTATGTTCAGCAGGGAGTGCCTGAGAACCTGCTATAACTCAGAAACGGGCAAGCTGCGCGTTGAATACGCGCTCCCCGAGGGGGAGGAGCCGCCGGAGGACCCTTATGACCGGGCTCTCTATAATGCAATAGTTGAGCGCTTTGAGCGCATAGCGGACAAAATGGAAAACAGCGCCCTTGAGCGCCTGTGCCGTGGATAAACCGGGGTGATACATTGAGCGGAACAGCCTTTTTCCCATTACAGGATGCCGTTGCCGAACGACTGGCATATATTGCCGCAATCAGCGGCCCGGGCGAAAGCTGCGTGTCGGTGCTGGCTCAAACCTACTGTGAATTCATGCCCGAGGCCTCGGGAGAAACCGGCCGGCTCATGGTGGGCGTCGTTATCAGTACGGTTGAACGCTACGCCGGTTGGTTTGAAGTGGCAGAGGACAACCCTGAGGGCTTCGCCACGTCGTTCACGCTCTCGCTTGCGCGCTCTGCCGCGCCCGGGGATAAGATGTCCTCACTGGAACGGTTTACATGTATGCTGGAGCATATAACCGGCTCGGAAACGCCGCCGGTTGCCGACCAGACTTGCGAAGATGAAGCGCGGCGCGCGGTAAGAACGCTGCTCTCCATACCGGCGCCCGATTGGCCGGCCGCGGATGAGAACGACGCTGCGGCTTTGGCCGAACTTGATATGCGCGGCGGCGAGTACGGCCGCGCGGCGTGGGAGGCGATGGCGCTCTACACGGCGTCCTGTGAAAACGAGAGAGCCCCAGAGACCACGCTGCGGCAGTTCACAGTCGCTGCCTGCGGCAGCCAGGCAGCCATAGCGACCGCCTGCACCGCCAGGAAAGGCCGGCTCACGGCCGACCGTGCCAGACGCCGTCTGCGGGCAGCGCAGCTTGTAACGCTCGCGCTGCTGGCGGCAATCGGCTCTACCGCCCTTGCGGTTCTCTTTGCCGGAAGTATTACCGTGGCCGCCGCTGCCTGCCGCCGAGCCCTAATGCTCTGCGCGGCGGGCACGCCGGTGATAAACAAAACGGCGGCGCTTATGCTCGGAGCTCTGGACGTATACCCTGAGCCTCTTGAAGTGGAGCCTGAGTACCGTTCCACACCGGAGACGGGCCGCGCGCAGACTGAAATAAGGGCCGAATACACTGACGGATTCCTGACTGAAGAGGAACCGGACTACGACGAGTGAAAGGAGCCGTGAATGCATGAAAAAGCAGACGCAGGAAGAGCTGTTCCTAACCTCTCCGGGCGCGTGCGGCGCGATCAAAACCCATACGGGGCATAGCGCGGCATATAAGCTGCTGTGGGTAAGCGCCGGGCCGGACGCTGTAACGAGAGAGCCTCAGGAAATCAGGAAGCAGTTCCCGCTTGACGGCGCATTTACTGCCGCCGGTCAGCCATACTCAACCTTGAGCGAGCTTATACACTCCGAGGACGGCGACGCGTTCCGTGACATATATGGCCGCGAGGTGCTCTATGTGCTCAAGCGTTTCCCCTGCTTTGATTTCTATGACACCATGTACGAAAACCGCTTTGAACGCTGGTTCCTCATATACACCGGCGGTTCTGTCACGCGCGTAAAATACACGGACGAAACGGACTATGTGGAGGTCTGGGAGGATGCGGCCTCGCTGGAGTATGAGGTTTGGCAGGAGATCGAAGCCCAATGCTGGCATACACTGCCAAAATGAACGCCGCAGCCGCCAGGCGCGCCCTCGCCGCCGCCGAGAGGCGTGAGAGACGAATGGCCCGCCGGGCTGATACCCGTGCGGATGGATGGAGATCTGCAATAGAACGTAAAGTCCCGCAGAAGGCAGCCGCGGGAATCGAGGCTGCGTTTTCAAAGGCGTTTGCGCTGCTGTTCGAGAGCGGCTCCGGACTCATAGAGCGGAGTTGCCGCTCCGGGGAAATGTCGGCGCTTTACTCAGTTCGCGATTCTGCCGTAGACCTCGGCTCCGGCGGTGCAGAGCTGCGGAGGCTTTTCGGGGGAATCTGCCGCTCGAATTTGCGCGTTACGGCGCTCACATCTGTTGAAGGACTTGCTCTCGGGGCGCTGGGCATAGGGCTGCCGGATATCGTGATTTTTCTTGCGGTGCTGCTGCGCGGAGTATACTCAACGGCCATGGGCTATGGATTTGACTGTGCGAGCAGGAGAGAAAAGTTTTTTGTGCTGAAGCTCATGCAGGCAGCGCTGAGTTCAGGGGAGGAGCGCAGGCGCCTGGGCGCGGAAATCGACGCTCTTATGATAGATTGCCCGGAACCGGACGAGGCGCTGTTCAAGAAACAGATGGAGGCGGCGGCATCTGCCTTTGCCATGGATATGCTGGCTGTCAAGTTTATTCAAGGCCTGCCGCTGATAGGCGTGATAGGCGGCGCGGCGAACCCCGTATATTATCGACGGATAGCCGGTTATGCCGAACTGAAATACAGGCAGCGCTATCTGCGTGGGAAGCTCAATGCATCGCGCGCGAAAGCCGCAGCGGTGCCTGTAAGGGATGCGGGGATAGACCCGGGTTTAGGAGGTACTGCGCATGAAAAATTGCTTTGAACTCAGACAGCACGGGCTCATATGTGAGGCGCTGCGAAAGGCAGTGCTGTGCAAGGGTACAGTTTATCCGTGGAAATACGAATATGT